>JALSRY010000447.1 GCA_026984555.1 Phycisphaerae bacterium | reverse complement strand
ATCGAGCAATACATCGACGTAACCACGGCCGGCACGTTCGTGTTTTTCGTGTACGAGGCGGACAACTACTCCGGTCCCTACGCGCTGATCGCGCAGGACACGGTCACGAACGCGGGCACGGGGGCCGGTTTCGTCTCGTCCAATGCGTTGGCGGTTCCCCTGGCGGCCGGGCACTATTACATCATCGGTGCCGGCTGGTCGAACGCCTACGGGTACACGTGGAGCTATACGCAACCGGAGGCGACCTCATTCGGCAGCGCGCTGGCGGGGTTCGCGCTCAACTGGACCGATCCCCTGCCGGACCCGCCGCCGGCCAATACGAACGGAGCAGCCTACCTCCAACGACTGACGACGTCGGACCTGGCGTTGACGTACCAGTGGCGAAAGAACGACGAGGACATTCCCGGCGCCGCCAGCAGCAGCTACACAATCGCGGAAATGTCGGCGGGCGACGCCGCGGATTACGACGTCGTCGTCACCAGCACATGCGGTTCGGTCACGAGCGAACCGGCGACGGTCACACTCGCGCAGGGCGCGACGATCACCGGGGATCCGAACGATTACGACGGCTGCACCGGCGATGCGCTCGTGCTGGTGGTCACCGCCGATGGCCCCGATTTGAGCTACCAGTGGCGCAAGGACGGGGTCGATCTACCGGGCGAAACGAACCCCTACCTGCTGCTGCCTGCGCTCGACCCTAACGATGCCGGCAGCTACGACGCCGTCGTGACCAACGCCTGCGGCAGCGTGACGAGCGCGGCGGCGACCGTGACGGTTTCCGACCAGCCACCGGCGATCACCGCGCAGCCGGAAGACCAAGCGGGCTGCACCGCCGCGCCGCTGGTGCTCGGGGTTGCGGCCGAGGGGTCGAACCTGCGGTACCAGTGGCGCAAGGACGGCGCGGACATCCCGGACGCGACCGGGGAGCAATACGTTGTCGCCGCACCGAGTTCCGCGGACGCAGGCGTGTACACCGTCGTCGTTCTCAACGGCTGCGGGAGCATCGAGAGCGCGCCGGCGACCGTGACCATCGACGAACCAGTCGCCATCACGCAGCAACCGGCCGGCGCGCTGGTGTGTACCGGCGAGCCGGTCACATTCTCCGTCGCGGCCGACGGCACGAACATCGCGTATCAGTGGCGCAAGGACGGCGCGGACATCCCCGGCGCGACGAGCGACACATACGCGCTCGCCGCGGCGACGCTCGACGACGCGGGCACCTACGACGTCGTACTCAGCAATCCGTGCGGCGACGTGACCAGTACCTCGGCGGTGCTCAGCGTCGCGCCGGGACCGGCGATCTTGACACAACCCGCGGACCGCCACCTGCGTGTCGGCGACCCGCTCGAACTGACGGTCGAGCTCGATCCCAACGCCTTTCCCGTGGACGTGGACACGATCGGCACGCCCACCATGTCCAACACCGGCCCGCGGCTGCGCGGCAACTCGTACAGTGTGAGCACCACGACGACGCTGGTAGAAATCGAGCAGTACCTCGACATCGCGACGCCGACCCCGCTGACCTTTTTCGTATACGAATCCACCGAAAGCGAGCAGGGCCCGTACACGCTGATCCTGGAAGACACCGTCGGCGCGCCGGCGTCCGGCGCGGGGTTTCACGCCTCGAACCCGATCGACGTGACGCTCGTGGCGGGACGCTATTACATCATCGGGGCGGCGTGGTCCGGCGACTACACCTACACGTGGGGCGGAGCTCATCCCCAGGGAGCGGCGTTTGGCGAAACCGTCCACGGGCTGGCGACGCCTTACACCGGCAGCCTGCCCCAGCAGCCCGTGCCGACTTCGGCCAATGTCTACTACCAGCGACTAACGACGGTGGATCGTTCCGCCACCTACCAGTGGCGCAAGAATGGTGTGGAGATCGACGGCGCTACGGATGCCACGTTGACGATTCCCGCCGTGACTTTGAGCGACACGGGGCATTACGACGTGGTCATCACCGGCGGATGTGGCAGCGTGACCAGCGACACCGCGAGCGTCACCGTCACAGCGGCGCCCGCGCCGAGCGATACGGAAACCGCGCCGCCGCCCGCCGAGCCACCTGCGCCGGAGCCGCTCGTTCCCGGCCCGTAGCGCAGGTGGCGTGCGGGTGGCCCGCCGCCACAGCCTTGGAGAGCGTCCATCGCGAAGCCTCGTAGCCACGGCCGATCTCATCTCCGCCCCTCCGCCTCGCGCGAAGCAGCGTCGGCTCGCGGCGTCGCGGCCGTTGGGGCGTTTTCACGCGCGGGGAGGCGGACGGGGCGCTTGAGCATTGCCGCCGTTGCGTGTCAAATCATGTCTACCGGCGATCCGTCGCGAGCCTGCGGAGTGCTGTCATGCGGCTATTGTTCCTGATCGTGTTGTTTTCACCGGGGTTGTTGCGTCTGCCGGCGGCGCGCGCCGACGACGAAGCGGCGGCCCGATCGCGGCGGCGGACGCCGGTGGTCGAGGTGTTCGAGCGTTGCCGCGGCGCGGTGGTCAATATCAGCACGACGCGCGTGCAGCGGGTCCAGATGTTGCGCTATGGGTCGCTGTTTGACGAGATGTTCGGCATGGGCCGGCCATTCGTCCGTGAGCGTGAAGTCACCAGCGTGGGGTCGGGGGTGGTGATCCACGAAGACGGCTACATCGTCACGAACGAGCACGTCGTCGACCAAGCGACCGATATCCAGGTGATTTTCGCCGACAAGCGCCGCCTGCCCGGGCGGATCGTATCGACCGATACGGAGCACGACCTGGCCATTCTCAAGGTCGATGCCGGCGAGCGTCTGTCGCGGGTTCGTCTGGCACGGGCCGGCGATATCATGGTCGGCGAAACCGCCATCGCGATCGGCAATCCGCTGGGCCTGGGCAGCAGCGTCACCGCCGGGGTGATCAGCGCGCTCGATCACGATATCGACTTCAACGCCAAGGTGGCCTACCGCGGGCTCATCCAGACCGACGCCGCCATCAACCCGGGCAATTCCGGCGGACCGTTGCTGAACGTCAACGGCGAGTTGATGGGGATCAACACGGCGATCCGCGGCGACGCGCAGAACGTCGGCTTTGCCATCCCGGTCGCGCGGCTGTGGGAACTGTTGCCGCAGATGCTCGATATCGAGCGGCGCGAACGGGTTCGGTTCGGGCTCGAAGTGCGCGGTCGCGAGGCGGTGGTCGCCACGGTCAAGGCGTCCAGCCCGGCAGCCGAGGCCGGCGTACAGGCCGGCGACCGCGTCATCACGTTCGACGGCACACCGGTCCGCGACAGCATCGACTTCTACGTGCGGCTGCTGAAGGCCAAGCCCGGCGACACGATTCATCTCGACCTTCGGCGTAACCATCAGGCGCGCCGGGTGGCGATCCGGCTCCATCCCATCCCCGCGCCGGACGGCAAGGCGCTCGCCCGCCGACTGCTGGGAATGGATCTCGTCGAACTCGACCCCGCCGGGTGTCGGCGCTGGGGGCTCGATGTCGATCACGCGGTGGTGGTCGAGGGCGTCAGCCCGTATGGACCGGCGGACGCCGCGGGAATCCTTCCTGGCGACGTGATCATCACGTTGAACCGCACGCGTACCAGCACGCTCGAAAAGGTCGGCCTGGCGCTCGAGGGCGTTCAGCCGGGGAGCGTGGTCGCCATCCGGGGGGCGCGCGTGCGCACACGACATCCGTTCACCTGGTCTGCGCTGGTGCGGACCGCCAGCGGGCACTGACGGGCGGTAGGAACGTTCGCAGGCTCGCACGCTCCGCGCGACGCTACAGCCGGGCGGAGGGTCGGGGTACACTCTCGGCTGGTGGGCGGGCCGCGGCCAACCGTCGTGGTCATTGCGGTCCCGCCGGCGGTGATCCGTGCTGCGCGAGTTGATCGACACGGCCGTGCTTGAAGATTTTCTGAGCGGGATCGCTCGCGCGGGGGGATTGCGCGCCTCGGCGTATTCACCCCGCGGCCGGCTGATCGCGACCTCGACCGGCACGCCGGAAGACGACCCCGCGAACCCCGTCCTGCGGGCGTTGCCGCAACGTCTCGAGATGATGAAGCTGTTGCCGGCCCACGAGCCACCGGCGGCGGTGGCAATCGTCCCGCACGGCCGGCGATGCACGCTGGTGGTCCCGATTCACATTCGCCGCCAGGTAGCGGGTTTTGTGGCGTTGGGGGCGTTTCGCAACGATCGGCCGGGTGGCCGCGCCGGGGCCGTGCCGGACGCGGATGGTGCGGCGCCGGCGGGAACGCCGCTGCTGGAGCGCCGGGGTGACGCGCTGCCGGTCATTCTGGCACGTTGGGCATCGCGCATGCTCGCGGCGTGGTGCCTGAACGAAGCCCGCCTCGACGCGGCGGCGGAAGAACTCGCGTTGCTGGGCGACATCGGCGAGTTGCTCAGCGGCGAGCAGGACTTGCAGACCGTGCTCGACCATATCGTCGAGCAGACGACGCGGGTCATGAACGTGCAGTATTGCAGTCTGCGGCTGTACGACGCGGAAAGCGGGAAGCTGACCGTTCGGGCGGGGTGTAACGTGCTGGAGCGTTACGACGACGAACGAACGATCCTGCGTCGAGACAACCCGATCGACGACGAGGCCTTGCAGGGACGGATCGTGTACATCGAGGATGCGTCCCGCGATCCGCGGATTCGCTTCGACGAGGCTCAGCGGCTGGGGATCGTCAGCGGGCTGGTGACCGGCATGATGTACCGGGGCGAGGCGGTCGGGGTGCTGCGGGTCTACTCGAACCATTACCGCCGCTTCCGCACGCAACAGCGCAAGCTGCTGCGCGCGGTGGCGGCACAAGCGGCGGTCGCCGTCGTCAACAGCCGACTGTTCGACGAGCGGTTGCGATCGGCGTTGCTCCAGCGTGAGCTCAGGACGGCCGGCGCGGTGCAGGAACGCATGATGCGGCTGCCCCCGCCGCCGCACCCGCGTGTAGATTCGGCGCGTGTATTCGAGCCGAGCTTCGCGGTGGGGGGCGATTTCTGCGACCTGTTTTGCCTGGGTGACGGGCGGCTGGCCGCGGTCGTGGGCGATGTCGTGGGGCACGGGGTGCCGGCGGCGTTGTTGATGGCGTCGGTGCGGGGAGCGCTACGGGCGGCGTCGGAATACTGTGCGAACCTGGCGCAACTTGCGGCCCACATCAACGAGCACGTGCTTCGCGTCACGACTTCATCGGAGTTCGTGACGATGCTGCTGCTGGCGGTGGACGAGGAGGCACGCACGCTGCACTTCGTCAACGCCGGCCACGAACCGCTCATGCTGTTGCGCGAGGGGCGCATCACCCAGCCGCCCGAAGCCAATCTCGTCCTCGGAATCGACGGCGAAGAGATGTACAAGGAACACACGCTGTCGCTGCGGCCGGGGGATTTCGTGTTGCTCTACACGGACGGGATCGTCGAGGCGATGAATGTCGGCGGAGAGGTCTTCGGGCGCTCGCGCTTGTGCAAGTCGCTCAGCGCCAACGCCACCGCGGAGACTTCGCCCGAGCTGGCGCTGCGATCGATTCTGTGGGAAGTGCGCCGCTTCGTGGGCATGGAGAACCAGGCCGACGACATGACGATGGTCGGGTTGCGCATCCGCGACGAGACGCCGTAGCTCGCAATGCGCGCGACCGGTCCGCGCGCCTGCGACATTGCAACAAAGCGGGAGCTAGGCCCCCAGCCAGCGCACCATGACCAGAAACAACGCCAGCGCGACCACGCCCACGGCGGCAAAGCGGGCGGCCACACGCCGGGGCGCTACAAAACGCCCGCGCTCGGGCGAGCTCGGCGGGGCGATCACGATGTTGCCATCGAACTGCACTTGGGCGATGAGCAGGTGGGTGTGAAACTCGGAGAGGCCCAGCCGGCGACCCTCGGCCAAGATCATCTCCCGCCGCGATTGGCGCAGCAGCCCGCCTTCGAGCGACGCGAGGATCAGGTCGCGCAGCTCCGCGATACGGCGGGCGCGCCGGTCGGCGGCAGTTTCGTCGCGAGGCGCTGCCCGCAACGCTTCCAGGCATCGCGCCCGCCGCTCCGGATCACGCAGAGCATGGTACGCGCGATGGAGCGCGTCGAGCCGCTGGCGGGTTTGCTCATAGCGTTGGGGATCGTCGAGGGCGGCGATCAGGGCGCGGCGGCGCGCGAGAAACCGCCGATCGATCTCCGCCTGGCTGTATCGACCCGGAGTCAGTCCCAGAATGGCGAACCAGTCGCGTGGCATCCTTGTGCTCTTTCCCACTCGATCTTTAGCCTTCCAGGCGGAAAAAACAACAACAAGTGCGTGTGGATGCGTTTATCGGCCAATCGCTCGGGCCAGCGTCCCGTAATCACGCGGCTGGTGGTGGTGTGGGGGCAATCAGCACGGCGGAAGAGATTCGAAAAAGCCGCGCAACTTCGGCGCCACGGGGCTGAGCGCGGCAAGCCGGAATCGCTGCGCCGGCACAGCGTGCGTGGTGGTGCGCGGGGGCGGGCGGCGTTCGACGGGGCGGGGGCGGCCGACGAGTCTTACCAGGCACAGATGCGTATGCGACGAGGACCGGCTGGTCAGCCGTTGTCGCCGTCGAGCAGGTCGCCCAGGGAACCGAGGATGCTGCCTTCGCCCTTGCGTTGTCCGCCGATGCTGCTGGCTCGGATGATTCGTCCGGCGAGCCGGGAGAAAGGCAGCGACTGGAGCCACACGTCGCCCGGGCCGGTGAGGACGGCGAAGAAGAGTCCCTCGCCGCCGAAGAGGGTGTTCTTGAATCCGCCGACGAACTTGATGTCGTATTCGACCGAAGGCTGGAAGGCGACGATGCAGCCGGTGTCGATGCGGAGGTGTTCGCCGGGGGCAAGGCGTTTGTGGCACAGGGTGCCGCCGGCGTGGACGAAGGCGAGGCCGTCTCCGATGAGTTTCTGCAGGATGAACCCTTCTCCGCCGAAGAGCCCCGCTCCGAAGCGTTTGGTGAAGGCGATGCCGATCGAGACGCCGCGGGCGGCGCAGACGAAAGAATCCTTCTGGCACATGAGCTCGCCGCCGAGCTGGGCGAGGTCCATCGGCACGATGGAGCCGGGATAGGGAGCGGCGAACGCGACCTGCTGTTTGCCCGGGCCGGTGCCGGTGAACGTGGTCATGAAAAGCGACTCGCCGGTGATGGTGCGTTTGGCGGCGGTGAGGATCTTGCCGAGGAAACCTTCCTGGCGGCTCGGGTCGCCGAACTGCGTTTTCATCTCGATGCCGGCGGTCATGTACATCATGGCGCCGGCCTCGGCGATGACCATTTCGCCGGGATCGACCTCGATCTCGACGTACTGCATGTCGTCACCGAAGATTTCGTAGTCGATTTCGTCGGCCCGGCGGGACCTGGGGGCTGGGGGAACCAGCGTGGTCTGGGCCTGGCGGCGCAACTGGGGGATCGCGCGCGCGGGCGTCCAGGAACTCAGCCCCGGACCGTACACCAGCGTTTCCTCCCCATCGAGCGATTCCAGCCGCGCGAGCAGCTCGTCGCGCGTGACCGGACCGGCGGACTGACCGTTTTCCACGTAATACCACTGCGCATCAGACATGGTTGTCGCTCTCCGGTAGGCGTTGGCGTCGGCTGGCGCTTAGCCGTCGCGAAAGCAGCACGAGGCCGCAGCCAGCCCGCCGCGCCGGTCTCCGGTTCGGCTACTGACCGCCGGTGCGGCCGGTGGCGTTCGAACCGTTGGTGGTGTTGACGGTCGGGTAGTAGACGGTATCCACGGTGGAGTGTGACGCGTCGCTCTGTTGCCCGGACGTCTCGGTGGTGTCGAAGCTGCCGGAGAAGAACGAATCGGGCGTTTGGCCCCAGGGACGGCGCACGATCTGGGTGCGCTTGCCCCACTGGTTGATCCGGACGACGAGGCGCTGGGGGATGCTGATGACGTTGTCCGAACCCCAGACCTCGATCTTGCCGAGCGTGACGCGGTCTTCGACGAAGATGCGGTTGGCGTCGCCGATGACCGAGAGCTTGGTCAGCTCGGAGGGGGCCCGGATGATGATGTTGTCCGTGTGGCCGGTGATACCCAGCTCGCCGTACCAGTGGCCGTCTTCGGTAAGTTCGCTTCCGACAATCCGGTTGGAGCAACCCGTCAAGGCCAACGACGCCATCGACAAGGCGATCAACACTTTCCGATTCATCTTGCGCGTCCTCTTTGCAAAAACTGCCAGAAACCGCCTGTTTCTCCCGGGACGGTAGACCCGCGAACACTGTAACCGCGCGGGGCACACCCGGCCAGCCCCCGGCGACAGTTGTCCTTTGCCGAGAGCGGCTGTTTCGCCGCGATGTCGTGGTGCGCACCAAGAGAGGCACGGGGACGTTGCCCCGGATCGAAGTGGAAAGTGGGGAAACCGCAGAGACGGCGGAGCGTGCCCGCTCTGCCGGTGAGGATCGCGCGGGGGCCAACCCCGGCGGATCATGCGGCGGTGAACGCTGCCCGCCGCATGCGCCGGCGGGGGCCGGTATCAGGTGGCTTCCGAACCCGCGACGGCGACATCTTCCTGGTCGTCGGTCTTCTGCTCCGCAGGCGGCGCATCGACCCCCTCGAAATGCAGCTTGCGGTCGTCGCCTTCGCCCTCGACGGTGACGCGGACGACCGCCTTGCCGGCGAACTCGTCGCGCAGGATTTTCTCGCTCAGCGGGTCTTCGATCATCGAGGAGATGCAGCGGCGCAGCGGGCGCGCCCCGAACTTCTCGTCGGTTCCCTTCTCGAGCAGCAGCTCCTTGGCTTCCTTGCTGAGCTCGAGTGCCAACCCATGATCGGCCAGCCGCTTGGCCACCTTCGCGGTCTCCAGCTCGAGGATGTTGAGCAGGTCGTCGTGCGTGAGCTTGTGGAACACGACGATCTCATCGATCCGGTTGATGAACTCGGGACGGAAGAACCGTTCCAGCTCGCCGACGAGCATCTCCTTCATCTTCTGGTAGTCGATATTCTCGTCGCGTTTCATGAAGCCGAAGGGATCCTGGCTCATGATCCGGTCGGCACCGATGTTGCTCGTCATGATCAGGATGACGTTCTTGAAATCGACGTTGCGGCCGAACGAATCGGTCAGGCGGCCCTCCTCCATGATCTGGAGCAGCATGTTGAAGACGTCGCCGTGGGCCTTTTCGATCTCGTCGAGCAGCACGACGCAGTAGGGCCGCCGGCGGACGCGCTCGGTGAGCTGCCCGCCTTCTTCGTAACCGACGTAGCCGGGCGGCGCGCCGATCAGGCGGCTGACGTTGTGCTTCTCCATGTACTCCGACATGTCGATCGTGATGAGCGCGTCTTCGTCGCCGAAGAGGAACTCCGCCAGCGTCTTGGCCAGCAGCGTCTTACCGACGCCCGACGGCCCCAGGAAGATGAACGAACCCATCGGGCGGTTCGGGTCTTTCAGACCGCTGCGGCTGCGCCGGACGCTGCGGGCGATGGCGCTGATGGCCTCGTTCTGGCTGACGACCGTTTTGTGCAGCTCGTCCTCGAGCGAGAGCAGGCGCTGGGCCTCGTCCTTTTCGAGCCGCTTGAGCGGCACGCCGGTCATCATGCTGACGACCTCGGCGACGATGTTTTCATCGACGATGCCGTCCACCTCCTTCGAACGGTTGCGCCACTCCTTCTGCATCTCCTCCTTCTTCATGCGCAGCGATTCGCACTTGTCGCGCAGCTCGGCGGCGCGCTCGTAGTCGGCGTTCTTGACGGCCTCGTCCTTTTCGGCCATCAAGCGCTCGATCTCGCGTTCGATTTCGGCGAGGTCGGGCGGCATGGTCATGCTCTTGATGCGGATGCGGGCGCCCGCTTCGTCGATGACGTCGATCGCCTTGTCGGGCAGGACGCGGCCGCTGATGTAGCGGTGCGAGAGTTCGACGGCACTATGAAGGGCCTCGTCGGTGATCTGCACGCGGTGGTGGGCCTCGTAACGATCGCGCAGGCCCTTGAGGATCTCCAGCGTGTGCTCGATCGTCGGCTCGTCGACGTGGATCGACTGGAACCGCCGGGCCAGCGCCGCGTCCTTCTCGATGTATTTGCGGTATTCGTCGAAGGTGGTCGCGCCGATGCACTGGATCTCGCCGCGTGACAAGGCGGGCTTGAGCACGTTCGACGCGTCGATGGCGCCCTCGGCCCCACCGGCACCGACCAGCGTGTGCAATTCGTCGATGAAAAGGATGACATTCCGCGCCCGGCGGACTTCGTTCATCACGGCCTTGATGCGTTCCTCGAACTGGCCGCGGTATTTCGTGCCGGCGACCATCATGGCGAGGTCGAGGATGACGATGCGGCGGCCGTGGAGGATTTCGGGCACCTGGTGGCTGACGATTTTCTGGGCCAGCCCCTCGACGATGGCGGTTTTGCCGACGCCGGCCTCACCGAGCAGTACGGGGTTGTTCTTCATGCGCCGGCAGAGGACGGTGATGACGCGTTCGATTTCCTCGGCCCGGCCGATGACGGGATCGAGCTTGCCTTCGCGGGCGAGCTCGGTCAGGTCGCGGCCGAAGGAATCGAGCGCGGGGGTCTTGCTCTTGCCGCTTTTCTTCGAGGCCATTTCGGGCGGACCGCCGGCGATGCTGGTCTCTTCGGGCTCGACGCCGGCGCCGAGGAGGTTGAGCACTTCCTCGCGGACGTCTTCGAGCTTGAGGCCCAGGTTCATGAGCACCTGGGCGGCGACGCCGTCCTGCTCACGCAGCAGTCCGAGGAGGACGTGTTCGGTGCCGACGTAGTTGTGGTTGAGGTTGCGGGCTTCCTCGATGGCGAACTCGATGACCCGTTTGGCGCGTGGGGTCTGGGGGAGTTTGCCCATCGTGACCATTTCCGGGCCGCTGCGCACGAGTTTCTCGACTTCGAGGCGGACCTTGCGCAGGTCCACGCCGAGGTTCTTGAGAACATTCGCACCGACGCCAGAACCTTCCTTGACCAGCCCGAGCAGGATGTGTTCGGTTCCGATGTAGTCGTGATTGAACCGCTGCGCCTCCTGATTGGCGAGGGCCATCACCTTGCGCGCGCGATCCGTAAATCTCTCGAACATCTGAGTTTAGCTCCGTTTGCGGGATACCTGCCCGGAACGCCGACGCCGCCCGCCCGTTACCGGACCCTCCCGGGACTGATTCTAGCGCACTGGAGTACGACCATCAAGCGCGCGACCGCTTCCGATGTTTGCTATCGACCGGTTTCCCATGCGAGTCAAGCCTCGGCGGACGTGTCGGCGTCGCGGGCGTCATTATCGCGCGTAATCGCATCGAGTTCACGCCGAACCGCCTCCAGTTCGCTGCGGTACACATGATGCTTGTCG
>JALSRY010000446.1 GCA_026984555.1 Phycisphaerae bacterium | reverse complement strand
CTCGCAGTTGGTTTGAAAACCCGCCCCGTGAGCGAACACGGTCGTTGGCGGTATCAGGTGTCGCTTTTTTCGTCGGGCAATGGGCGCACGATGATGCGCACGCCCTCTCGCCGCAAAACTTGAACGCGCCGCCCGGCCTCAACATATTCGCCCTGGCTGTGGACGTCCACAATGTGCTGTCCGAAGCGGGCCTGGCCGCCGGGGCGCAGGTCGCCGGTGACCACGCCGATGTCCCCCTCGTGCGCGACGTCCGGGTGCGGGTCGGGAATCGCCAGCGTCTCGGCGTCGGCCACGCTTTCGAGGACCAGCCCGCGGCCCAACGGCAGGGTCGGCAGGTAGCGGGCCAGTAGCGCGATGCCCGCGACCGAGATGACCAGGCTGCTCGACATGACGATGATGCCCGTGCGTATCGCTGCCCAGGTTGCTTCGAGCGTCGGCCACGAAAACGCCGGCGCTCCCGGCTCGGCGGGTACGAACGAAGCCACGAAAGCCACCAGAATCAACAGTACTCCGAGAATCCCCGCGACGCCGAAGCCCGGCAATACGAAGATCTCGAACCCCAGCAGCACCAAACCCGCGATCAACAGGATGATCGTCCACACGCTGGCCAGACCGGCGACGTAGGGCGCGCCCAGAAAAATCCCCAGCGCGATCAGCGCGACCACCCCCGGCAAGATCAGTCCGGGCGAGTGGAACTCGATGTACGCTCCCATCAGCACGATCACGAACAGGATGCCGCGCACCAGCGGGCCGTTGAGCCACTGGGCGAACACTTCCCAACCGCTGATCTCCAACGCCGCGGGGGGCGCCGACAGGCCGAGCACGTCGGCCAGTTGCGCGCGGTTGGCCGCCGAGCCCGACGCCAGGCCGTAGGCCAGCGCCTCCGCGTCGGAAAGCGTCAACAGCTCGTCGGCGGGATCGACGGGGTTGCGGGCCGCGACCGGTTTGCCGCTGTACGGGTCGGCGTAGGTTTCGACGAGACGCCAGGCACGTTGGTCGGCGGGCGTGTCGTCGATCAGCCGCTTTTTTTCCAATCCCGAGACGAATCGCCGCTGGCCGGTTTCGCGGTTCTCGATCCACCACACTTCGGCGCCGACCGTCACCATCGCCCGGCACAGCAGCGGGTCGTAGCCGTTGCGCAGGGCCGAATCACGAAACGACTGGAGAATGGGGCTTTCGGCCTTGGCGCGTTCCGCCTCGCCGAGCGATTCCAGACCGCCGCCGGGATTGACCATGATGGGAGCGCAGTCGCCGATCGAGGCGCCGGGGGCGACGATGATCCGCTGGGCAGCGACCGAGATGAGCGCGCCGGCGCTGTAAGCCTGATCGTTGATCCACGCGACGGTGTGGATGCCCTCGGCGGGCAGCTTCTTGATGATTTTGGCGATATCGAGGGCGCTGGTGACGAGGCCGCCCTTGGTGTTCATCTCGAAGACGACCAGGTCGGCGCCGTCGGTGCGGGCCTCGTCGAGCCGGCGTTGAATGCTTCGCCGGAGCACATCGTCGATCATGCCGCGAATGGGCACGATCACCGCGTGTCTTGCCGGTGTCGCAGGCTGGGCCGCGTCCGCCGGCCGCGTGGCGGCGGGGGGCCGGGGTAGCGGAGATGCCGGCGGAGCGGGGGGCGACGCGTGTCCGGTCGCCGGCCGCGAGGCCGCAGCCGGCGGTCGTTGCCCGAACACCAGCGCGGCCGCCATCACCACACACGCGACCGCGGTCCCGCGCAACACCAGCCGCCAAGAGGAATCAGATAAGCGCCAGAATCGGCGATTCATGCTGCTGTTCTCCCGATCCGGGCGAGCTCGCCCGGCGAGCGATGCTGCACCGGCCGGTCGGTTTCCGGGCGACAGTCCGCCGCGTCGGCTCCGGCCCGGTGTCTGGTTCGTGAGCCTCGCGCCGATGCGTCCCGGCGGTGAGGCACGGGCATATTGTCTCCCGGACGCTCGCCCGTGGCTACTACAAATCGCATGCAAAAGTAGACCGGCCGGTGGACGGGGTGACGCCGTGAAGCGGGCGGGCCGAACCCCGCGTCGCCGCGGCCGGTCGCCTGGGTGGCGTTTGGACGGGCAAGCAAGAGCGTGGCGATTCGCACCGCGGGTTGATAGAATCATACAATCCGGGTTCGCACCGGCCGGCGACACCCGGTCGACAACGGCAAGATCATGGCGCCGGTCCGGGTGTGACCACACAGGCGGGCTGACGCGTTTTCCGAATCATGGGAGTGTGACGAGATGAATCTACGCATCGCCGTGTGTACGATCGCAGTCACCAGTTTCTTGGGGACGGGGGGCATCGCCGCGGGGCAACCGGCTTCGCAGCCCGGCGCCGCGGGCGCGCAGGGGCAGGCGGCGGCCAACGTCCCGCGGCTCACGCTCAGCACCGAGGTCTGGGATTTCGGATCGAAGTGGTATGG
>JALSRY010000445.1 GCA_026984555.1 Phycisphaerae bacterium | reverse complement strand
TTTTCTGATCTGGTGGGAGCGGAAGATTTCCGGTCACATCCAGTCGCGGCTGGGGCCGATGCGTGTGGGTTGCTGGCATGGCTGGGCGCAGTCGCCGGCCGACGGTCTGAAGCTGATTTGCAAGGAGGACCTGATCCCGGACAACGCCGACGGCCTGCTGTTTCGGCTTGCGCCGTACCTCACGTTCGTGCCGGTACTGGTGGCGTTTTTCACGTTGCCGTTCGGGCTCTCGTGGGTGTTTCGCAACCTTGACGTGGCGTTGCTGCTGATTCTGGCGATGTTGGGGCTCGAGGTGATGGGGGTGTTGGCCGCCGGCTGGGCGAGCAACAACAAGTGGAGCCTCTACGGCGCGATGCGGGAGGCGTGCCAGGTGGTCAGCTATGAGATTCCGCTGGGGATGTCGCTGCTGATTCCGGTGATGGTCGCCGGCACGCTCCGGCTGGGGGGTGAGGGGAGTCTGGCGGCGTACCAGCAGGGCGGGTGGTTTCACTGGCTGGCGTGGCACAGTCCGTGGACATTCGTCGCGATGTTCACGTACTTCATCGCCTCGCTGGCGTCGTGCAAGCGGGCGCCGTTCGACCTGCCCGAAGCCGAAAGCGAACTCGTCGCGGGTTTTCTGACCGAGTACAGCGGGTTCCGCTGGTCGCTGTTCTTTTTTGCCGAGTACGCGGCGATGTTCATCGTGAGCGGCGTGCTGGTGATCCTGTTCCTCGGTGCGTGGGACGCTCCGTGGGTCGGGCTGGCGCCGGCCGGCTGGGCGACCAGCGATTCGCTGATGACGCAGTTGCTCTACGGCGTGATCTTCAGCGGGCCGATCTGGTTCATCCTCAAGTGCATGTTCTTCATCTACGTGCAGATGTGGCTGCGGTGGACGCTGCCGCGTATCCGCATCGACCAGGTGCTGTATTCCTGCGTGCAGGTGATCCTGCCGCTGACGCTCGTGCTGCTGCTGGGGAGCGTATTCTGGGAGTTGGGACTCCAGCACAGCGCCGCGTTCGGAAGCGTCGCGAAGGTCGTCAGCGTGATTCTGGCCCTGATCGGCGTGGTCATGGCCGTGGCGGTGCTCTGCGTGGCGTACGCGGGCTTTTCCCGGCGGGTGTCGCTGGTCGGCACGCAGGCCGTGCGGCGACCGTTGCGGGGAGGGTAGGCTTGTGCTCGAAACCATCGTGTTCTACCTGTTCGCCGCGGTGATGGTCGGTTCGGCGGTGGCGATTCTGCTGAGCCGCAACATCGTTCGCAGCGCGATGTGGTTGCTGGCGACGCTCGGGTCGGCGGCGGGGTTGTACCTGCTGTTGTCGGCGAACTTCCTGGCGGCGATCCAGCTCATCGTCTACGCCGGCGGTGTGATGATCCTGATCGTGTTCGGGGTGATGTTGACCTCGCGCAACCCCTACTTCCGCTACCAGCCGCAGGCCCGGGAAATCGGCATCGCGGTCGTGGTGGCGATCGTGCTGTGCGTGGGGATGATCTCGGCGATGGTGGCCGGTCCGTGGCCCGCGGTCCCCGGGGCCCACCCGTCGCCCGAGGCGAACACGATGCACCAGATCGGTACATCCCTGCTGACGACGTACCTCGTGCCGTTCGAGTTGGTTTCGGTGCTGCTGCTGGCGGTGATGATCGGGGCGGCGTACCTGGCGCGGCCGGAGAAGAGATAACGCGATGCTTGCAATCGGTCTGACACACTACCTGGTCGTGTCCGCCCTGGTGTTCTGCATCGGGATCGCGGTCATCACGGTCAAGCGCAACGCGATCGGCATCCTGATCGGCGCGGAGCTGATCCTCAACGCCGCCAATCTGAACTTCATCGCCTGCGGGCGCTATCGCGTCGGTGGGCTCGATGGGCAGATCGCGGCGGCGTTCGTGATCGTGCTCGCCGCGGCCGAGGCCGCCATCGCGCTGGCGATCTTTCTGAACTTCTACAACTCGCACGCCACGGTCGATGTGGATCGCGGCGACGCACTGAAAGGATAGGGAAGAGCCCGTGCCTCCGGCCACCTTGATGCAAGCGTGCCTGTTGGCGGGTGTGTTCGTTCCGCTCGCGAGCTTCGCGTACCTCGTGTTTCGCGGGGCCGGGATGGGGGCTCGCAAGCGTGCGGCCCTGCTGGCCGAACACGCCGCCGCCGGCCATGACGACCACGGCCACGACGATCACGCCGCGATTCCCGGTCAGGGGGAACCGTATGCCGGCTGGTTCGCCACCGGGGCGATCGCGTTCTCGCTCGTCATGGCGCTGATTACGCTGTTCACGTGGCTCAGCGGCGATGCGGGCGATCACGCAAAGTGGATGGAAGCCGCCGCCGCGAGCATCGTCCCGTGGGTGCACATCGGCCGGGTGCCGATCTTTTTCGGCGTGAACCTGGATGGGCTGACCGTCGCGATGTTCACGATGGTTACGCTGTGCGCGACGTGTATCC
>JALSRY010000444.1 GCA_026984555.1 Phycisphaerae bacterium | reverse complement strand
CGATATAGCCATAGTTGCGGTCTTCGGTGGTGAGCAACTGGTAGTCGTCGGGCAGCAGGTCGCGCAGGATGAGGCTCAGCGTGGGGGCGGAGGGGCCGCACTGCGTGGGGGCGATCAACCAGGGGCTGCGGTCGAGCGTGCCGAGCAATCGGGCGAGCCATTCGAGGTAGAGCACGGCCTGGACGTCGCACGAGTAGCCTGGAGCCAGGGGGCAGGCGAGGGCGCTTTGACGCAGCGCTTCGGGCCGGTTGCGCCAGCGGGTCGCCCGGCGGGCGAGTCCGTCGAACCACGCCTCGAAGGAGGTTTCCCGGCCGAGCCGCAGACCGTCGAACCACGTCGTGGCGGGGATCGTCGCCGCCTCGGTGCGCAGGTTGCGTACCCGATCTTCGAGGTCGTCGGCGCGCAGCGTGACGGCGCGCTTGCGGAACGCGCGGTAGAAGTCGCCCCCGGAGCCGAGCGCGTGAACCTCCTTGTGGAGCGTGGCGAAGGTTTCGTGAATCACGCCGGCGGCGACCCAACGTTCGACCGGATCGGTACCGAGCGCGTCGAGGGGGCAGGTGACGAAGAAGGCGAACGGGAACTCCCGGCCGAGGTTATCGCGGCTGGGCCAGATGCTGGCGACCACGGCCTCCTTGGCATCGGGCAGGCCGATCAGCACGCGCGAGGGGCGCGTGTGGCTCGCGTCGGTGCGTTCGGGGTTGCGCACCCACGCCAGGCGGCCGGCGTCGAGCCATTGCGAGAACACGGTGGGCGTGCCGGGAGCCAGCTCGAGCCGGCGGTACTCGGCGTAGAAAGGCAGCTTGCCGTACGCGCGCAGCACGGCGGCGTTCCGGTCGGCGTCGCCGCCAAAGAGCTTTCCGATGAGTCGGCTGACGCCCATGGGAACCTCTCGTCGTGGCCGCGCTGGGACTCTAGCGGCGCGGCACAAGGTACTTGTCGGCCGCGGTCATGGTCGGGCGTGGTCCGGGGGCGGCCGGTGGCGGGATCACGCCGGGGAAGGGCCGATCGCGGTTGCCGATGCGCAGCCCGACCCAGAAACCCACCTGCTTGATGCGCGTATCGATGCGCACGGGAATCTTCCAGTAGCCGTTGTCGAGGTCGTTGTCGGGGTTGGCGCCGATCGCCATCAGCAGCGACCAGGGGTTGCCGGGCAGTCGCCAGCCGTCGGCCCGCTCGGGATATTCGGGCCGGGCCTGGGGGTGCTTGGTGGAAACGGTCACGGTCATGGGGCGGAAGGCGGCGTTGCGGCCGGCAAAAAGGCTCCAACGGTACGGCGCCGGCCGGCTGCCGATGGCGTCCTGGACCGACCCGGCCTTGATTCCCTCGCCGGCGCGGGTCGCGAACTCGATCGGGGGTGCGACGGTCCCGTTGGGCGTGAGCAGCGGCAACGAGACCGTGAACCGCTGGTAGACGTTGCCGGCATTGCCCACCGTGCCCGAGGGATCGCGGACGATCGCCACCCACACGTCGATCGGCCGCGGCCGCTCGCCGCGTAGCAGCGCATCCGGGCTGTGGTAGAGGAAGCGGGCCCAGGCCTGGCAGAGCTGGAGCGTTTGGCGCGCGGGGGAGTTGGGTTTGATGCGCTGGTAGAGCGCCCCGTAGTTGTGTTCGAACTCCGCCGCCATCCGCAGCAGCTTGACGAATTGTTCGGGATCGACCGTGCCGAGCTGGCGCAAGTGGGTCAGCAATACGCTGTCGTCGCGGGCCGCCGCGGGACTGAGCACGGGGTAGCGGCCGGCGAGGGGTGCGAACCCCTCCGCGAGTCGTTGTTCGAGATGATGCACGAGCAACTGCTGTCCGTAGGCGGCGATGTCGAGTAGCGGGGCGATGAGGGGGAAATCGGGGCCGGTGGCCTGCCGGTAGACGATGTTTTCGGCCAGCGCGTCGAGGTCCGGCGGGGGACCGGGCCGTTTCGCCTCGTCGGTCAGGGTGCCGATGCCGCGCAGTTGCTTGAGGTAGTTGCTCCAGGCGGTGACGATCTGCTGGGCGTAGACGACAGGCGGATCGCCGGCGCCCGGCGGCGGCTGGTTGCGATCGAGCAGCATCGAGGCGAGCAGGTGCGGCAGCGATTTTCCGCCGCGATTGAGCTCGTCGAGTCGTTCGTTGATACGGTCGTAGACGGCATCATCGACCGGTTCGCCCTCGACGAGGTCGGCCGCGAAGAAGACGACCTCGCGGCCGATGATCTCGGTGCGATTGGCCAGCTCGGTGGCGAAGTTGTCGTCGGGCCGGGTGAGGGTGGTGACGAACTCGGGCCACGAGAGGGCCCCATCGCGACAGCGCTTGAGGAAGGCCCGGGTGTCGCCGTCGAGCAACACGGTCGGGTCGTTGTAGATGTTGAACCAATCGAGGAAGTAGGCGTCGATGTACGCATCGGCCGCCTGCGTCAATGGCTTGATGACGCGCTGGCCGCCGGGCTGTTTCGCGAGCGCCTGGCG
>JALSRY010000443.1 GCA_026984555.1 Phycisphaerae bacterium | reverse complement strand
ATCGAAAGGTCGAACACCGGCTCGGTTCCGTGCATCGCCGTCACCAACTGCCCGCAGGTGACGTTCATCAACTCGCACAACGCGTCGGTCGTACCGCCGGCGGCTTCCTCATCGTCGGGATCGAGCCCGAGCAGGTTGGCGGTGAGCTGGTGCGCGAAATCGCGCGTGCACCAGCAACGCAGCGTGCCGCTCATCGGACCCCGGTAGCTGATTACACACTCGAGCCAGACCGCCCCCGGCGGCAGCTCCGCCGGCTCGTCGTCGCTGACGAGAAAAGCCATGTCGCCGAGCACGTCGGCGACGATCGTGGCGAGGTCCACCTTGGTGGCGGTGGGGTTATTCCCGCTCGGTTCCATCGTCTTCTCCTCGTTGCGTAGGGGGTTGTTCGAAACGGCTGGGGTCGACCGGACGACTGCACAACACCAGGGCCGCGCCGGACGACTGGCTGGTGATCACGATTTCCACGCCCTCGCCGTTGTCACGCGGCTCGACCCGCAGCGGTCCCTTGACCGCGTCGCGGATTTCAACCTCGTCGAGCCCGAACACCAGCACGCAGCCCGGATGCAATAGCCCGGTCACCTCGACAACGGCCGGGTCGTCCGGGGCGGCGTCGGCCAGCAGGCGGTCGCGGGCTGCGAGCAGGTCATCCGCCTCCAGATCGATTTCGTCGGCCTTGCACACCAGCTCGGTGGCCTGTTCCCGCTGGGCTGAGGTGAGCCGCTTCACGTTGGCCAGCAGGGGCTGGACGCGGGCGCGGACGTTGGCGGCGTGTTCTTTCTGTTTGGCGGCCTTGCGCGCCATCTGTTGGGCCTGGTAGAGCACGCGCCCCTCGATACCGACCTCGATCCGGGTTGCGACGGCGCTGGGGCTCCCGAGGTGCTTCGCTTTCACGCCATTGCGCGCGTAGGTGTGCCCGCCGATGATCGCGCCGCGCTCGACACACACGTGTCCCCAGGCGCGAACGTGGCTGTTGATGATCTCCTTGGTGATGCGGATGTCGCCGCCCGCCTCGACGGTGGCGGCGTCGCAGATGTGGGCCGAGAGGCTGCCGCGGGCCTTCACGACGTGGGGCGCGTCGTGGCCGAAAAGCCCCCGGCGGATCTCGATGTCGCCCCCGGCTTCCAGCCGCGCCGACTCGACGTCCTTGTCGATCGCGATGGCCCCTGCCGAGCGAACGGAAAAGTTCGGCTTGACGCCGCCGCGAATATGGACGTTGACCACCGAATCGATGTTGCCCGTGTGAAAATCCACGTCCCGCGGGATGGTGAGTACATCGCTCATGTACACGGTGACGCCATCCCGTTCGAGGTAGCCGGCGATTTCCGTGACCACCTGCCGGGATTCCTCGTCCACGAGCCGCAATCCGTTGCCGAGAATGATCGGCATCCCCTTCTTGCGCAGCGGCGGTACCTCGTTGCCGTACACGTCGCAACCGGTCGAGCCCTCGCGAGGCGGAACGATGACGCCGATCACCCGGCCCGCTTCGATCGTGAGGATCGAGTTCATGACGTAGTAGTCGGCCTGCTCATCCTCGTTCCACTCGTGCGATTCGGCGCGGTATTCCTCGGCCAGCTCGAATTCGCCGTCTCGGGCTTCCACCGCCGGCGTGCCTTCCGCCACCAGGTATCGCTGCGGGAGCTCGGGCGGTCCAGCCTCGTCGGGACCGTTCGTGTCGGCGTCGCTGTCATCGCCCGTGGGCTCGGCGGCGGGCTGGGCCGCCAGCGCCACGTATTGCTCGACACGTTGGCGAACATCGTCCGTGATCTTGATGTTGCGGTTCTTCAAAGCGGCGAGCACGTCTTCCACGCGCGGCGGGGCCACGCCCGCGGGGAGTACGGGCGGCGTCTCGATCCAGGCACGCAGCCGGTCTTTGGCCACCACGACGCGAATATCGCCCGCAGTCGTCCGGTGTTGTGGTTCCATACGGTTGGGCTCCGTGTCGCGGTACACGTTGATCGTCGGCCGATGCACGCCGTCGATGTTGCTATCGGCACATCCGGCAAAGTGCGTGGACAACGAGGCAACGGTTGAAGTGCATTCGACGTAATGTGCGCAAAAACAAGCAGTTACGGCGCAATCACGCGTGTCGGCGCCCACGCCCGTTTCCGATAATGATCCCGGACAATCGCGTTCGTGCCCCACCCCGGATACACTGTCTCCCGTTCACGACGCGACCGGTTCTCCTCACAAGCCCCAACGCCCGGCGGTGGGCCGCAGGCACCGGCCACGAAAGCCGGGCTTTGCGCCAGACGCGAGGTGCAAGCATGGCGGATGCGGAATACCTCCTCGGAATCGACATCGGAACCACCGGCAGCAAGGCCCTGCTCGTGCGCACCACCGGCGAGCCGGCGGCCGAGGCCACGGTCGAATACCCGATGGCCACCCCCAAACCACTCTGGGCCGAGCAAGACCCTGCGCACTGGTGGTCCGCCACCGTCG
>JALSRY010000442.1 GCA_026984555.1 Phycisphaerae bacterium | reverse complement strand
CGCCAGTTCGACATGGCGTTGCGGCGACACCAGTGCGACCGGGCGCAGGAGTACGCCGGCAAGCTGGCGAAGCTGAACGCGGACCAGGTCAACGGCGCGACGTACCGGGGGCGGTACGAGTTGGCCTGCGGGGATGCGAGCAAGGCGCTTTCGGAATACCGGGCGGCGGAGCGCGATTTTCCGAACGATCCGGACGTCAAGGTGCGCATCGCGCAGGCGTTGTTGTCGCTCAAGCCACCCAAGATGGACGAAGCGGCCCGCGCGCTCGAGAAGGCGGTGGAGTACGACCCGCGCAATTTCGTGGCGCAGCGGTTGCTGTACACGGTGTACGAGCAGTTGGGCCGGCACAGCGACGCGATTCCGCACCTCGAGGCCGCCGCCGAGATCAAGCCGGATGATCCGTTCATCAAGGAACGCAAGCAGCTACTCGACGAGCAGAAGGATCCGCAGGCGGGCATCGCCATCCGCGAGAAGCAGCGGGCCGAGCATCCGGACGATGTGAACAACCTGTTGCGGCTGGTCGATCTGTACACGCGCGTCGGCGACAAGGACAAGGCACGGGCGTGCCTGGAGCAGGCCTTCAAGGCCAAGCCCGACAGCGCGGCCGTGGCTCAGACCGCGGCGGACTTCTACTCGCGGACGGGCGACCGCGCGGCGGGCGAGAAGCTGCTGCGGGCGCACCTGAAGACGCAGAAGGGTACTGACGAAATCCTGGCGCGGATCCTGATCGCCAAGTTCTTCGAACGCCTGGGCGATACCGAGGCGGCCCTGGCCGAGTACACACAGGCCGAGAACCGCGTTCGCGAGATATTCAGCGCCGATTCGCCCGATGCCCGCCGGGCGGTCAGCCTGGTGGCGTACCAGTTGGCGGAGTTTCATCGACGACAACACGACTACGCGAAGATGGTGGACGCGTACAAGCTGTTGCTCAAGAATCTTTCGCCCGACAACGTGGCGTCGATCCAGTCGGCCCGCCGGGCCGTGGTTCGCGGCTATCTCGCGTTGCAGAAGTTCGACGAGGCCAAGCGGGAGATGGACGCGTATCGGCGGGACTATCCGAAGGATCCCGCGGGGATGCTCGCGGAGGCCGAGCTGCTGATGACGAGCCCCCACGCGGACGTGCAGCAGGCCCGGAGCTTGTTGAGCCAGGTGATCGAGGCGGAGCCGTCCAACGCGTGGGCATATTACCTGCGGGCGCGGGTCGCGACGCGGTTGAACCAGTTTCCCGACGCCCGCGACGACCTGATCAAGGCCAAGTCGCTCAGCCCGGAAGGGTTCCAGCTCCGGCACCGCCTGGATCTTGCGCAGCTTTACGAACTGATGGACCGGCCCGAGTTGGCGGAAACCGAGTTGCGCGAGATGCTGCCGCTGAAGCGCCCGGACCGCACGGTCGAGCTGCGGTTGATCAACCTGCTGATACGGACGAAGCAGTACGAAAAGGCCCAGGCGTTCGTGGGCGAGATGATCGCCCAGCATCCCAGCGAGTCGTTCTGGCCCTACCAGCTCGGCAAGCTGCTGATCACGCGCGAGCAATACTCGGCGGCGGTGAAGCCGCTGCGCCAGGCGATCGAGCTGGTCCGCGGGGGGGGGCGGCTGGCCCCGGAGGATGTCTACGCCAGTCTGCTGTATGCCCTGACGCGAGCCAAGCGGGCGGACGAAGCCGTGCAGGCGTACGATTCGTTCCCGCCGGAGGTCATCACGCCGCGGATCCAGATCGAGGCGGCGCGGGCGGCGATGGCGGCGGGCCGGCGCGAGGCGGGGTTGGCCCTGGTGGAACAAGCGCTGGCGGCGGCGGTCAAACGCAGTTCGGCGATGCTGCATTTCGTCGCGGCGCTGGCGGTGGACGACGAGGTGGCCGGACGCGACGCGACGATCGACGCGTTGCGGCGGATGCTGGCGGCGGAGCAGGATCCGCAGGCGCAGCATGCCCTGCGTACCACGCTGGCGTGGTACCTGGTGGAGTCGCCGAACGCGCAGGCCCGCGCCGAGGGGGCGCAGCTCGTCGAACAAGTGCTGGCGGCCACGGGGCCGAAGGATGCGGCTCGCGGGGAGGCGTTGCTGGTCAAGGCGCACGCGATGGAGGTGGCGGGCGACAAATCGGAGAAGACGCTGAAGATCTACGAGCAGGTGTTGCAGGTCGATCCGAAGAATCTGCAAGCGCTCAACAATCTGGCGTTTCGGCTCGCGGACAAGTTCAACCGGGCGAAAGAGGCGTTGCCGTACGCCGAGCGTCTGCGCCAGGTAGCGCCGCGCAACGTGGACATCCTGGACACGGTGGGGTGGGTGTACCTGAAGAACGGCAAGACGCGGGATGCGATTTCGGTTCTGCAGGACGCGTTGCGGATCAACCCGGATCACATCGCGGCGCAGTACCACCTTGGCGTAGCGTTGGCGGCGAACGGTGACAAGGCGGCGGCTCGGCGGGTGTTGCAGCGTGTG
>JALSRY010000441.1 GCA_026984555.1 Phycisphaerae bacterium | reverse complement strand
GAGTCGGTGGGGCAGCCGAAACAGCCCGTTCTCGAAAAACGGTGCGATCCCCTCGATGCGGGCGCGTTTGTTCGCGGTGGTTTTCAGGGCGATGATGGGCATGTAGAGGCCACGGCGGCGGCTGTGCTCTTCGAGGATCTGCTTGAGCGCCACCTGGTAGGCCACGGTTTCGATGCCGATTTTCACGGGGCGCCAACGACGGAAGGCCGCCACGATCCGCTTGACCTGTTGGACGATGCCGATGCGTTCGAGGGTCAGGGTGCGCGTGTAGATGGTTCCGGTGCGTGGCTGGACGCTGCCGACCCACAGGGCGAAGTAGTCGCCGCCGCTGGCGCCGGTCGCGGGATCGACCGCCATCAACGTGATGAGATCGCACTCGTTGAGTTCGCGCGGGTCGTAGCGGCCGAGCCACTCGGGGTGAAAGACGCGGATCGAGTCGTCGATCGGGTTGGCCTGGTATTCCTGCTCGAATGCCAGCGTTCCGACGCGCTGGCGTTCCTCGTCGAGCCGAGACACGGGCCAGCGCGCCGGCCAGAGCGCTACCCGCTGAAACGTGCCATCCCCGAAGGGTTCGGCTTCGAGCGCGCGGTAGACGCGGTAGTTCCAGCGGGGGAATCGTTTGCGGTCGCGCAGGTTGGCCAGCAGCGAGTCGTAGTGGATCAGGGAGCCCAACACGAGAAGTTGGCCGTCGGGGGCGAGCGCGGGCATCACCACCCGGCGCAACCAATGTTCGAGCTTGCGTCTTCCCTCCGCCGACGCGACGTGCTCGTCTTTCTCGATGTCGTCGCAGATGATGAGGTCGGGACGTTGCGGACCGACCCGGACGCCCCGCAGACTCGCACCCGATCCCTTGGCTTGCACCGTGATCTCGGTCGTGGTCGTGAACATGCTCTCGGACCACTTGGTTCGGCTTTGACGACGGCTCTTGGCGGCGCCGGCCCGCGTCTTGCCCCGGGAAGATCGGCGGGCGGGGGCCGGAGCGGGTTCGTGTCGGCAAAGGTCGCCGTATTCATCGAGAATGCGTTCGTTGGTTTCCAGCTCGTTGCGAATGTCTCGGACGAACTGGGTGGCCAGCGAGCTTTCGTGCGTGATGATCAGGATGTTCCGTTTTCGCTGCGTACAGATGCACCAGAGGGGGTAGGCCAGGGCGGCACACGTGCTCTTGGCGTGCCCGCGCGGCGCGACCCGCGCAAGCAGCCGAACATCCGCGCGTTCCAGGTCCGCCATCAGCTCGGCGTGAAACGGCGCGGGGGCGTCGGTGAAATAGTTCGGCAGATACGCGGTGGCCCAGCGCAGCGAATCGGGCAGCGTGGCGGTGTTCCGCTCTGTACGGTGGCTTCGCGTCATAATGGCTCCGACGAACGATAGGCCGACAGCGGATCGCACGGCGGAACGGTCGGCCCGTGTGTCGCCGACAGGTGGTTTCTGGCGCCGCCGGGCGGATTCTCCACCCCCACACAACGCCCGCCGAGCGGTGGGTTGGCGATCGAGGGCGAGGTGTTCTTTCCGCGGCGTGGCGCGATCCCCCGAGGCCCACACGGGGTCGCCGAGGGCTGGCGCCCGGACGGAAGGAGGAGGCGGGCCTGCCGACGCCTCCGGGCGCGTGGCGGGGGTGGTGCGTTGGTGGGCGCTTGACACCGTGGGGCGCGGCCCTAACGTAAGCACTCGGCACGGCGGGGGAGGAGTGTGCGCGTTCGCGCACCGGCGTCGCGGAGGCGATTGCGGCGTCGTGGGCGCGCAGCTCACCTTTACTGAAGGAGTTGCAAGGTCATGCACAAATGGGCACGACAGCTTCGTCCGCTGCTGGCTGGCGGGGTCACGCTGGGATTCTTGCAGGCCGGCATGAGCATCGACTGGAACTCGTTGTGGTTCCAGTTCATCGTGACCTGGCTCAACGCCCTGATCAACGCATTGCTGGGCGGGAGCCTGTCCGGCACGACCGGCGGCACGAGTCCTTTCTCGGCCTTGATGAGCGGGTTCGGCGCCTGAGCGACCGCCCCTGCGTTTGGACCCCCGATTCGCACGAGAAGAAACCACTTGCGCACGCACATCTTGCCGGCTTGCAGGCGGACGGCCCCCGCCGGCGGCGTGACAGGAGAATGACATGACGATTCCCGGGATCACCGACGAAACGAACGATCCGGACGTGTTGGAACGCGCGGACAAGGAAGCCGAAGATCTGCTCGACGAGCTCAAGGAGCGGGTCGAGGTTGCCTCGGAAGAGCTCGGACCGCTTCGCCGGCAGCTCACGATCACGGTGCCGGAGAGCGTGATTACGGCCCACCTGGAGCGCAACTTCGATGAGATTCGCACGGACGCGGTCGTGCCGGGGTTTCGCAAGGGGCGTGCTCCGATCCAGCTCGTGCAGAAGCGTTTTGGCCCGGAGGTGCGCGAGTCGCTCAAGACGATGATCCTCGGGCAGGCGTTTTTCGCGGCCACCG
>JALSRY010000440.1 GCA_026984555.1 Phycisphaerae bacterium | reverse complement strand
CGCGATCGCGTTGCGCAGCAGCGGGTAGTGCGTGCAACCGAGCACGATCGCGCCGAGCCCCAGCCGACCGAGCGGCCCCAGGTACGTAGCCACGGTCAGCCGCACGATCGGGTCGTCGCAGCCGCGGCCTTCCTCGACGAGCGGAACGAACAGCGGGCAAGCCAGGGCATGGACGTCGGCGGCGGGATCGAGTCGCCGGATCGCCGATTCGTAGGCCCGGCTGCCGATGGTTGCTTCGGTTCCGATAATAGCGATGGGCCGCCCGCGTGCGGCGCGTACGGCGGCCCGTGCGCCAGGCCGGACGACCCCGACGACGGGCAGGGGCAGGCCGGCTTCGAGCTCGCTCATCGCCAACGCGCTGGCCGTGTTGCACGCCGCCACGATCAGCTTGGGCTCGTAGCGCAGCAGGAACCGGGCGTCTTCGAGCGCGAACTGGGCGACGGTCCGCCTGGACTTGATGCCATAGGGAACGCGGGCCGTGTCGCCGAAGTAAACCAGGTCTTCCGCCGGCAGCAGGTCGCGCAGGGCGCGCACGACCGACAATCCGCCCAGACCAGAATCGAACACCGCGATGGGACGCCGCATCAGCCCGGCCCTCCATGACCACCGATTTCACGCCTCAGGATACCCCTCCCGCCTTTCGCAAGCCAGCGCGGTGTGTCCGGTCCGTCGCGGTGGTCGGAGCGTCGCGGCGGGCCTTCGTGCATCGAGACGCCCGCCCCCCGGCCGGCGAGCGGGGCACGAGCCCGCGGACCCCGGAAGCGAGCCGTAAAGCCCCCGATCGGCGGTTGCATCGTGTCCCCGCCGGCGGTATAGTGCGTGGCTCTGGTTTTGGAGAGGCACCGTAAGCAGGAGCCACGCGATATGGATATTGCTCCGGGCACGAACGTCGCGATAGAGATCACCGCCACACCCCGACGCGCTGCCGCGCTCAAGACGTTGCAGCGCGTGTGTTCCAAGGACGCGGAAGTAGCCCGCCAGCATCGTCGGCGCAAAGCCAAACGGCCGAGCTGGCAGGATTGGATCCGCGGGGGCAAGTTCTGGCACCACCAGATGAAATCCAAGCCGGCGGCGAACATCGCGCCGGGGGCGGTGTTTACCGTCCGGGCGACGCTGGACGTGATCCGCGACCTCGAAAGCGTCGGTGATTGCGTCAAGATCAATCCCAAGTAGTCCTCCCGGCCGCGCCGGTGTCCGGTGTTGTACGCGGGCGCGGCCTGAGCTGCCGGTGCGTCTCGGCGCGTCGTGAGGCTCCCCTCCGTCGGGTTCCCTGTTGCCGGTTTTCGCCGAGCGGCTGCGCGGCGCCGGTTTTCGCCGCGAGAGCCTGGCTCCTCCGGCATCCCTCGGCCGACCACCACCCCGCGAGAAACAAGCCTAGCCCCCGCGCAGCAACCGCGGCGGACCATACCACGGCCGATGATTCTCGTAACGCCGTAAACGGGCTTGCAGCTCCCGGCGTTTTCTCGGCGGCGTGGCGTGCAGGTGTTTGCGAACGATTTGGGCGGCATCGTCGAAGCGGCCGATCTCGGCATACGCGGCCGCGAGGAGGTCTGCCACGGCCTGGGGGGAAATGTCATTCGCGCCGGCGCAGCGCTGCGCCATGCGCAGGGCCTGGGCGCCGTTGCGGACGCGGGCGTCGGGGCAAGTTGCCAGCAGCCAAGCGAGCGCGATCCGCGGTCGCGGCTGGTCGGGAAACCGCGCGACGATCGCGCGCAGCGTGTCCGCGGCTTCGGCGTAGCGTTTTTCCAGGCATAGCGCGTTGTAGAGGTAGTACCAGCCGGCACGGCTGTCCGGGGCGATCCGGGTCAGGGTGCGGAACTGGTCGATGGCCTCGGCGTAGCGTTTTTGCCTGGCGAGCAGGCGGCCGAGGCTTTGCCGGGCACGAACGTTGCCGTTCCATAGCTCGAGGGCGCGCCTCAAAGCGTGTTCGGCCTCGACGGAATCCTCGTGCTCGATCGCGCGGGCGGCACGGATGGTGTAGGCCTCGGAAAACGCCCGGACAAAATGCGTCCGATAATCATTACCGAATTGGTCGATCCCGACGTGGCCATTCACAAGCTGCATTCCCACCGGAACCAGCACGATCAGCGGGGCGGCAAGCACCCAAGGCTTGCGCCGCCGCAGACACTCCATCAGCGTCCACGCGCAGAGCCCGCAGAGCACGGGAACCGCCGGCAATCGGAAACGGGCGGTATAGAAAAACACGCAGACCACAACCACCGGCAACACCAGCGCGAGCCATTCGGGGGCGTAACGCCGCGGGCGACGAACCAACGCGGGTACGGCGACCAGGGCGGCCCCCATCAGCCACGGGACGGGTACCGGCGACAGCAGCCAAAGCCTGGTGATGTCGAGCTCTCGCTCGATGGCCAGGGGCATCATCTGGTCGTAATGATGTGCCGTGAAGAACCACCAGGCCTTTTCGCCGACTTCCCGCAGCGCCGCGCCGGGATGCTC
>JALSRY010000439.1 GCA_026984555.1 Phycisphaerae bacterium | reverse complement strand
CACCGCGGGCGGCGCGACACGCACCCGGAGACCTCAACCGTGCGCTTCGACATGCGGTCGATTCACGCAACCCCCTCGCTGCTCGCTTGCGGCATCGTCGTGATGGCGACCGCGATCGGCTGCAACCGACCACCCACACCCACCCGGCGGCCACCCAACGTCCTGCTGATAACGCTCGATACCACCCGGGCCGACCACCTGGGTTGTTACGGCTACGATCGCAAGACCAGCCCCCATCTCGACCGCCTCGCCGCCGAAGGCACACGCTTTACCGACGCAATGACCCAGGCCGCCGTGACGCCCGTTTCGCACGCCTCGATTCTGACCGGGCAGAACCCCTACACCCATGGCCTGCGGGTCATGCACGGCGCTTCTCAGAATCGCCTGCCCGACGCGAACATCACGCTCGCCGAGGCGCTGCGCGACGCCGGATACCAGACCGCCGCGTTCGTGAGCGCGTTTCCCGTGACCCGGCGGTTCGGCCTCGACCAGGGCTTCGAGACGTTCGACCAGGATTTCATCGTCGACGCCCCCGAAGCGATCGTATCCGACACGGGCGTGGTCAACACCAACAGGAACCAACGCCGGGCGGACCGCACCTCGGACCGCGCCATTCGCTGGCTCGGTCACGCCCGCGCGCCGTTTTTTCTCTGGCTGCACTACTTCGACCCCCACGATGTCAAGCTGCTGCCGCCGCGAGCGTTCGTGCGGGCGCATGCCCGTGGCGGCGACACCCCCGAAGCGCAACTCCGCGACCTCTACGATGTCGAGATTCTCTACATGGACACCCAGATCGGGCGAGTGCTCGACACGCTGCGACAAACCGGCCGCCTCGACGATACGCTCGTGATCGTCACCTCGGACCACGGCGAAGGACTCGGCGACCACAACTGGTGGACGCACGGCATCCTCTACCAGGAGCAAATCCACGCACCGCTGATCCTGCGCGGGCCGCGCGTGCCGGCCGGACGGGTCGTGCGCAGCCTCGTCCGCTCGATCGACATCATGCCGACCGTGCTCGACCTCGTCGGAATCGCCCCCGCTCGTCGCCCGGCGATGGACGGCACCAGCCTCGTAACCACCTGGCGCTCCCAGGCGGACGAGCCGCCGCGCTCCGGCTACGCGGACTCGCTCAACATGCTGACGTACCAGACACCCGCGGGCACCGCCGACCGGAAAAACGACATGTTGTTCGTGTTGCGTCAGGGACGCTGGAAGTATATCCACCACCTGCTGCGCCCCGCCAAGAGCGAGCTGTACGATCTGCGCGCCGATCCGCACGAAGCGGCGAATGTTATCGGCGAACACCGCGACCTCGCCGCGCGCATGCGTGCCGCCCTGCGGGCCCGCGGTTGTTTTCCCCGCCCCGGCCTCCGCCGCGGGCCGTCGAGCGCCGAAGACGAGGCACGCTTGCGCTCACTCGGCTACATCACCGACACGCAACCAACCCCGTGACCGCCGGCAACCCGCCCCAACCCCACGAACACCGGGGGCCACCATGTTCTGCCCGCCACCATATCAGTCGCCAGCGGCCCGCCGAACGCCGAACGCTGCCGGCACACGCGGCGTCCGAAGCACCCGGCTACCTCGACAGGCCCCCTGTCCGGCCGGCACGCTTTCCGGCGCCGAACGCGGGATTCTGTTGCCCCCAAAGCCGGATCGTGGTAAAAAAGGGATATCGGATGCGGAGCAGGAGCGCCACCTCACGGCGAATGTATGTACGCCTCCATTCTACGAGGCGGGAGAGGCAACCCGAAAACGGCGAGTACGGTCGCGGGCAGCTTGGTCCAGGCAGCGGGCAAGCGGCCCGTGACCGAGGATAACACTGGCAGGAGTTGGCTTTCGGTTCTCGAATCAGGAACGCTGTCGCCGCTGAGCGTTCCGGTGCTTTCCCCGGCGGCTATCCACAGGAGGAGTGAGAAAATGCGGAACTTTGTTGGTCTCTTGGCGGTACTTAGCGTGTGCTGCTTCGCGGTCTCCGCGAACGCCGCAACCTACGGCTGGGAAGACGGCGTCGGCACGATCCTGGGGTCTTACGGCAACCTCGCGAACCCCACCAACGTCTCCGATTTCGTCCACACCGGCAACCATGCCCTGCGCGTAACCGAGGATCCGGTCGGTGGAACACCCCAGGCGTACATCGCCTGGATCACCGGGCTGACCGACGGCGACACCATCGACGCGAGCTTCTTCGGTTATGACGACACCCCCGGCGCCTCCCCCTCGCTGCGCATCTGGGGCCACTACACCACCTCCGGCGACATCACCGACTACAAGGGCTCCGCGGGCGGCAACAGCGATTACACCGCCGGCAACGGCTGGGACCAGGTCGCCTGGAGCTGGACCTTCGACAGCAATGGCGGCGAACGCGACGCCCTCGTCGTCGAAGCGCGGCTGTACACCGGCAGCGACCCGACCGACTACTGGATCGATGACGTCGAGGTCACGACCAGCTCCGGCACTGC
>JALSRY010000438.1 GCA_026984555.1 Phycisphaerae bacterium | reverse complement strand
CGATGTGCCGCAACGGTGGTCGGGTAAGCGGGTGCGGATACGACTGGAGCGGGTGATCTGGAAGAGCGATCTTTGGCTCGATGACCACCACGTCGGCTCGTGCGATTCGCTCGTCGCACCACACGAATACGACCTGGGAACGCTGGAGCCGGGGCAACACCGCCTGACGATCCGCATCGACAACGGGCCGATCCACAAGATCGGCATCATCGGACACGCGTACGGCCCCGAGACGCAATCGCGCTGGAACGGAATCGTCGGCACTCTCGAACTGGTCGCCACCGATCCCATCTTCCTCGAACGCCTCGACGTATTCCCGGCGACCGATCGCACGTTCGTCCGCATACGCGCCGCGGTATCCAACCAGACCGGCCGCGCCGCCCACGGCCGGTTGCGACTGGTTGTTACCGGCACGTCGGACGATTCGCCCGCGGGCGTCTCGGAAACGCAGGTCCGGATCGACCCCGGCGACTCGGTGATCGAACGTCGCGTTTCGATCAACCGGCCGGTCCGCGCCTGGGACGAATTTCATCCGGTCCGCTATACCCTGCACGCCACGCTGGATATGCCGGGATCACGCCATACGTTGCGACAGCTTTTCGGATTTCGGCACATCGAACGCAACGGCCGACACATCGAGGTCAACGGCCGCCGCATCTTCCTTCGCGGAACGCTCGACTGCTGTGTATACCCGCGGACCGGGCATCCACCGATGACGGTCGATCGGTGGCTGGACGTGCTCGGTACGATCAAGCGGTACGGCTTCAACCACGTGCGTTTCCATACTTGGTGCCCCCCGGAGGCGGCGTTCGAGGCCGCTGACCAACTCGGGCTGTACCTCGCCCCGGAAACCCCGTTCTGGGTGGATAACTGGACCACCGGCGTAGACCCCAAACCCAGCCTGTTCGGCGCCGATGAGGACGTCGTGCGTTATGTCCGCGACGAGATTCGGCGTATCAGCGCGGCATATGGGAACCACCCCTCTTTCACCATGTTCTGCATCGGCAATGAATTCGGCGCAAACAGCGACTGGCAACTGCTGAATCGGTTGGTCGAGCAAGCCAAGCAACGCGACCCGCGTAGGCTCTACACCGCCAGCACCGCCCGAAAACACGTGTCGGCCGACGACTACTGGGTCACACACAGCACCGGAAAAGTCGCCACACGTGGCGTGGGACCGGCCCGCACGAACTGGGATTTCTCCAAAGCCACCGGCTCGGTGGATGTACCCCTCATCGCGCACGAAACCGGGCAGCGGCCGGTGTTCCCCGATTACGCGAACCTGCTGCCCAAGTTCACCGGCCCGCTCAAGCCGTACAACCTATGCCGCTATCGCGATCAACTCGCGGCAGCGGGCCGGCTCGACCAAGTGCCGCGTTTCGAGCAGGCCTCGGCCCGCTTCCAACTCGTCCAGTACAAGGCGGAGCACGAGGCCTTTCACCGAACGCCCAACCTGGGCGGGTACGAACTGCTCATGCTCAACGACTTCACGGGCCAGAGCGAAGCCTTGGTCGGCATCCTGGACCCGTTCTGGGAATCGAAGGGCGTAATCGGCGTCGATGAAGTCCGTTCCTGGAATGCGCCGACCGTCGCTTTGGCGCGCTTTGCCCGCACTTGCTACACCAGCGACGAAACGTTCGAAGCCTCGCTCGAGGTGGCGCATTTCGGCCCCCGCGACCTCCCGGACGCCACCGCACGCTGGATGCTCCAGACCCGCGACGGGAACCTGATCGCGCGGGGAAGTCTCGGACCCTGCCTGGTGCCCGCTGGCGGTATCACACGCTTCGGTCGTTTTTCGGTACCGTGGGGCTCGGTCGCCAGTCCTGCCGAAGTCGTTCTGCGTGTTCGCGTCGGCGACGCTCTCAACGCCTGGCGACTCTGGGTCTACCCGCCCCCCGACGGTGCAGAGGATGCCGGTGACGTCTCCATCGCCGGAACATTCGACGACCACGTGCTGGAGATGCTCGCGGACGGTCGGTCCGTTTTGTTGTTGACGCACGGGCTCAAGACCCCATTTGCCGCCACAACCGGCTTTCTTTCGGTCTATTGGTCGGCGGGCTGGTGGGGCAACGAGTTTTCCGCATTGGGAATCGTTTGCGATCCCTCCCACCCGGCGCTCGCCCGTTTCCCGAACGATGGTTACAGCGATTGGCAGTGGCGCACGCTGACCCAGGGAGCAACCACGATGCGGCTGGCTGGTGCTCCCCCGGACCTGCACCCCATCGTCGAGGCGATCCCCGATTTCCACTACAACCAACTGCTCGCGCAGGTCTTTGAGGTCCGCATCGGTCCGGGGCGCTTACTGGTGTGCGGTTACGACTTGGCCACCGATCTGGAGCATCGCCACGCCGCCCGCCAATTCCGCCGTAGTTTGCTCGCGTACATGAACTCGAGCGCATTTCACCCTTCCTGCACACTCGATCCTCAAACGTTGCGTACCTGGCTCACACCACCGCCACCGGCTTCGCAAGCCCGG
>JALSRY010000437.1 GCA_026984555.1 Phycisphaerae bacterium | reverse complement strand
GAATTGGCACAGCTCTTGCGCAGCCGACTCCCCGAAGCGCGCGACGTTGCATTTGTGCGCAGTCTGCGTGTGGTCGCGCGGGGGGTCAGCGGCCGCGCCGTGCGCCTGGAGCTGGAGTGGGAAGACACGGGCGGGCGAATCATCACGACGACGCTCGCACGCGAATACCGCATCCGCGAAGTGCTGCATCGGCGGTTCCTGTACAGCAGCGCAATCGTGTTTCACGTGAAACACGATTGCGCGGGACGGATCGAAGACGTGACGATCGTGGGCGCCGGATGGGGACACGGTGCGGGAATGTGCCAGATTGGCGCTCTGGGCATGGCCCTGAGCGGTTATGACTACCGCGCCATCTGCGCGCACTACTACCCCGCGGCGCAGTTGGCGAGCGTGTACGAGTAAATCCGCCAATGTCCGACAAACCGCGCATCGTCGATGCCGAAGCGCACTACCGGCAGCGTCTGCGCGCCTTCGCCCGCGAGTCGGTCGCGCCCGGCGGCATCGTCCTGCTCGGCTCGTCGCACTTCGAGTGGTTCCCGGCGCAACGCCTGTTGCCGCACCACCGATTCGTCAATCGCGCCATCGCTTCAGACCGACTCGGCATCGGCGACCGCGGCATCCTCCACCGGCTCGACATCTCGGTGTTCGCGCTGCACCCGGACATGGTCGTGTTCAACAACGGCGTGAACGATCTTGGCGAGCTGCACCGCACCGGGCAACCGGCGATGGACGCGATCCGCGACGCGTACGCGCGGGTCGTCGACACGATTCGCAGTCGCGAGCCGAACGCGTCGTTGCTGATCGTCAACGAGCTGCCGACCACCGGGCGTTTCGCGGCGCTCAACCCGCTCATCGGCGTGCTGAACGCGCACATCGCGCGGGTCGCCCATCGCGCGGGCTGCGCACTACTGGATTTTCATCGCGTGGTCGTCGTGCCGCCGGGCCGGGCGCGTGCCGGCGAGCTGCGGGCGGAGCTGACGTGGGACGGGCTGCATTTAAACGACAGGGGGTACGCCCTGCTGGCTCGTCACCTGGAGCCGTTGTTGCCGCCCGCGCCCCAATAGGCCGGCGGCGCGGACGTCCGGGGCGACGGGGCGGGGCCGACCGCCCGGGTCACGGACAGGTGGTGCCGTAGGCCGCCAGGAGCATCGACAAATCGCCCAGTGCCACGCAGCCGTCGGCGTCGAGGTCGGCGGCGGGTTCGAAGTTCGCGTCGCCGGCGCAGGAGCCGTAGGCCGCCAACATGATCGACAGGTCCGCCAAGTTCACGCTACCGTCGCCGTCGAGATCCTCGGGACAGGGGGGCGTGCCGTTGATGGTCAGGTCACTGTCGCTCTGGTCGAAGCCGGTGTTGCCGTCGGCGTCGTGCACGACGACCCGCAAGCGGGCATGGGTGGTGTACACGTCCGGGACGGTCCAGGAGTAGCTACCGTCGTCGGCGGTCCCGGCGACGATGGTGGTGTCGAAGGTGTCGCCGCCGTCGGTGGAGAGCAGGAGATCGACGCTGGTGACGGCGCGGTTGTCATCCGAGATCCAACGGATGGCGACGGTCTGGCCGGGGTCGAGGGTCTCGCCACCGCGATAGTTCTTGAGGTAGGCGGTGGGGTTTTCGCCGCCACGGGGGGCGGGTACGTGCATACAGATGCAGTGCAAGGCGCCGGCGTAGCCGATGATGGCGTCACAATTGATCTGAACGACCGTGTGGCCGGGCAGTGCGAGCTGGTAGGTGGCGAGCGCCTCGGCGTTGTGGTCGGGGAAGTTGGTGTAGGAAGGGATGAGGGCGAGGTTGTTGCAGAGAATCATGTTGGTGTACGTGTAATGGGTCCATCCGGAGAGCCGAGCCGGCAGGCGGTAGACGGTCCAGCCGCGGGCGGCGAAGTCGGCGGCGGCATCGTCGCAGATATTGTCCTGGGTCGAGCCGGCGTCGTAGGGCCAGTCGCTGATCATGATGGTGCGGTCGCCGACGATCTGCATCCACATGTCGATGTGCTGGGTCGAATCGACGGATTGGGGGAACGGAGTCCAGAGCGTGGTGTTGACGTTCTGGTAGTCGTGCCAGAGGTCGATGATCTGCTGGTCGCTCAGGCCGGGGTTTTCGTTGCAGATCAGGCGGGTGGCGTTTCCCTCGTCGAGGGCGTTGAGGTGGTAGTTGCCGCCGCCATGCACCAACGGGAGGGAATAGATCGCGTGATGCTGATAAGTGGCGAAATAGGCGTTGAAAGCGTCGTCGTTGGGGCGCGGGCGGTTGTAGGTGTGGTCGACGATCGCCCGGCAATCGCCCTCGTAGATGTAGCGCGGGCCGTAGTCGCGAATCCAGACGGTATCGGTCTGGCGGACGACGAACTTGACGCGGCTCATGTCCACGCCGTAGCCGCTCAGCGTGCTGCTGACGCTGCTCTGTTCGCCGGTGGAATCGACGACAACGTAGACGGTCGAGTCGGCGACGGTGGTGACGTTGCGTGCGATCTGCTTGAGGATTC
>JALSRY010000436.1 GCA_026984555.1 Phycisphaerae bacterium | reverse complement strand
GAACACCCCCCCGTACAGCAGCTCGCTCGGAACGTTCGCCCCCGCGATCGTCAACCACAGCACCCCCCCGAGCAACAGCAGCATGATCGGAAAGCCCAACCACCGGCTCGTCAATATCCGGTCCGCCAGCAACCCCCATTCCGCCCGCCGGCTCTCCGTCCGGCGAACCACACGCCCGGCAATCTCCGCCGCCCGTGCATAGACCGCTTCGGCTACCCGATCGTGAAGGTCGGGACCGACCCGCGCCCGAAGCCGCTCCGCACACTCGATGATGTCCTGACCCGAACTCGAGCTCATCGCCCGGCCCCAACGCCGGCATCCCCTCCCGACACCGCGAGCTGACCCAACGCCCCCGTCGCCACCGCCGACACGACCCGCGCATCACCATCCAGCAGCCGCAACGCGATCCACCGCGCACACGGCAACGCCGGCCACGCGGCCGACAGCCGACCTTCGAGCTCGGCTACGGCCTGTTCGATCTCCTGCCCGAGCCGCGTGCGCCGCGGCTCGGGATCGACCACCCCCAACGCCACGTCCCGGACGCGGTCCATCAGCTCTTCCAACCCGCGCCCGTGCCGGGCCACCGTCGGCACGACCGGCACCCCCAGCTCTCCCACGAGCTTGTCCGCGTCGATCCTCAGCCCCCGGCGTTGCGCCTCGTCCATGAGGTTCAGGCACACCACCACCCGCGGCGTGATTTCGATGATCTGGAGAACCAGCCCGAGGTTGCGTTCGAGTACGGTCGCATCGCACACCACGATGGTGCAATCGGGTCGGCCGAAAAGCAGAAAATCGCGCGCCACCTGCTCGTCGATGCTGTCGGCCAGCAAGGAGTAGGTGCCCGGAAGATCAACCAGACGAATCCGCGTGCCCGCGTGAACCACGACACCTTCCGCGCGCGCAACGGTCTTGCCGGGCCAATTCCCCGTGTGCTGGCGCAACCCTGTCAGAAAATTGAAGACGGTGCTCTTGCCGGTGTTTGGGTTTCCCGCGAGCGCGACCACCAGCTCCCGCCCGGAAACCGACAGCCCTACCCGCTGCTCGGGCTCACGATCCCCGCCGGCATGAACACAGGAACCGCACGCGGGCAATCGTTGACTCCCGGGGGCTCAGCCCACGCACACCACGCCCGTCAGACGGCGACGCGAATGCGGGCCGCATCATCGCAACGCAGCGCGATCTGCGCTCCCCGAATCAGAAAACAGATGGGATCACCGATGGGACTGTCCATCAACCGCTGCACGATCGTGCCGGGTGTGACACCAAGATCAAGCAGGCGACGGCGAATCGAGCCGCAGGCTTCCAGCTCGATAACGCGACCGCGACTACCAGGCGTAAGGCGGTTCATCGTGATGGCCATGCCTGTTGGTCCTTTCCGCTACGCGCGTCCCCGCGACCGTCGGTGTGGACCCCACCTCACATGGTGGAGCCCGCCAGACAATGTAACTATAGCTAAACCTCGTATGGTTTGCAACCTTGATCTGCCGCCTTCTGCCTGGTTGGAACGTAACCGCATATCGAACAATTACTTACAACACCTCGCTTCGAGAAAAAGAATGCCGGAATCATCCTGCAAGGTTCAAAACCGAACACCACCCGCCCAGCCACCTCGCCGACCCGTGCCACCAGGCCACCCCCGCCTCACCCGCGCATCCCCCCGCCTGCCTTCCTTGCATCCTGCGCCGACGCGGCCATGATGCGTACGTGCATACTCGTGTCGTGACCGGCAACCTGCCAGGCCCGCGCTACGCGAAGTGGTCGCGCCACCGGGCCACGCGCGCCCTGTTCGCAATCCTGGCGGTGGCGTTGCTGATCCGCATCGCGCACGCTCTCGCCGCCATCATGATCTCGCCCGACAGCGCGGTGTTCATCGACTATGCCCGCGCGCTCGGCAACGACCCGCTCGCCGCTTTGCGGAGTTACCACCAGCACCCGCTCTATTCCGCGTTGATCCTCCTCGTGCATCCGCTCGCCGCGCTGCTCGCGGGTAGCGGCCCCGCCGGCTGGATCGTCGCGGGTCGCGTGGTGGCCATCGCGGGCAGTCTCGGCGCCGTCGCCGCCCTCTATGCCCTCGCGGCGCAGATGGTCGGCCGGCGCCGCGCCTTGCTCGCCGCCCTGCTGTTGGCGGTGCTGCCCGACGCCGCCCGCATCGGTGCCAACGTCCTCAGCGACCTTCCCCACCTGGCGTCGTACCTCGCCGGTTTGGCGGCGCTGCTCGCGGGGTTGCGAACGCGTCGTCTCCGGTGGTTCGCGCTCGCCGGGCTCGCCGCCGGACTCGCTTTCCTCACGCGGCCCGAGGGCGCTTCCGTGCTGGTCGTCGGTATTGCCCTGCTCGCGCTACACGGCCGCTGGCCGCTGCGTCACCGCCTCGCCGCCGCCGCCATTCTCCTCGTCGCATTCCTGTGCACAGCCGGACCGTACCAGCTCGCGACCGGCAAACTCGTCCCGAAAAAGTCGCCCGAAAAACTCTTCCGCCTCGCGATCCCTCACCCGCGAC
>JALSRY010000435.1 GCA_026984555.1 Phycisphaerae bacterium | reverse complement strand
GCCATCGCTCGGGCGGCCCCGGCGGGCAGCACCGCAACAAAGTCGCTTCCGCAATCCGCCTGTGCCACAAGCCCAGCGGACTGGTCGCCGTCGCGCACGAAAGTCGGCTACAGCAGGAGAACCAGCGGCGAGCGTTGCGTCGCTTGCGTCATGCCATCGCGCTGGTGGCCCGGATACCGCTGGCAGAGCCGGTCGTATGGCCGGAGCGGGTCCAGGTTTCGCACGGCCAAATCCGCGTGCGCGAGGACAACCCGGCCTTTCCCGAAGCACTCGCGTTGGTGCTGGATGCGTTATCGGAACACGGCGGCCGCGTCTCGGAAGCCGCCCGCGCCCTCGGGCTCACGACTTCGAGTCTCACCAAGTTTCTCAAAGCCCATCCGAAAGTCTGGCGAGAGGCCGGCCGGATCCGCTCCGAGGCGGGGCTACCCCCGCTACGCTGAGCGCAAGTCCCGACCGTACCGCTCGTTGGCGATCCGAAAGCCCCCTTTTCCCGGCGGATCAGCGGCGACCCTCCTCCGGTTTTCTCTTGGTTCGGCCCGCCCGTTTGCGGTATGATGGCCGTTGGCAACTCACAGGGGGAGCGTCGCGACGCCGGCGGAAAAACGGAAGCATCGACACCACCGCCGGGGGTCGTTGTGTAAGAGGGAGCCGACCACGCGGTGCGCCACGCGCACCGGCCAGGAGGAGCGATTGTGAACGAAGACCGATCCAGACGTCGCCGCACGACGTGCGGTCCGGTAGTGGTGTGCGCGCGGTTCGTTGCCGTCGCGCTGTTCCTGTGCATCAACGGCAGTGCTTGGGCCGCTCAGAAGCCCCGCGTCAACATCGACGTGGTTCAAGCCACGCCCGCAGACGTCATCTTGGACTACAGCTTCGGGGACTACGCCGCCAAGGAGGTGGCGATCGACGGGCAGATGTACACACGCATCAACCTGGGGCGCGAGGCGCACATCCTCCGCGCCGGCGCGCCCGATCTGCCCCGCGTGTCGCGCAGCATCGTCATCCCCGACGATGCCGCCATGAGCCTCAAGATCACCAGCACGCGGTACTACGAGATCGAGAACATCGACATCGCTCCCTCGAAGGGCAACCTGCTGCGCAGCGTCGACCCCGACGACGTGCCGTACACCTTCGATGAGAACATCTACAAGCGCGACGCGTTCTACCCCGGCCCCGTTGCCACGCTGGGCGATCCGTACATCCTGCGCGACGTCCGCGGCGTCGTGGTTCGGGTCAACCCGTTCCAGTACAACCCCGTGAGGCACACCCTGCGGGTCTACACGGAGCTGACGGTCGAGGTCGCGGCGACCGGGCCTGGCCGCCTCAATGTCCTCCCGCCAACGAAGGTCCACACCGAGCCGGACCTGGCGTTTCACCAGATCTACAAACACCATTTCCTGAATTACCAGCCCAACCTGCGCTATCCGCCGCTCGATGAAACCGGCGACATGCTCATCATTTGCTACGACGCATGGATCCCGAACGTCCAGCCGCTGGCCGACCACAAGACCGGCATCGGCATCGACACGACGATCGTGGGCATCAGCTCGATCGGCAACACGACCAACGCCATCAAGAGCTACATCCAGAACGTGTACAACAGCAGCGACTTGGCGTTCGTATTGCTGGTCGGCGATGCCGCCCAAATCACCACGCCCATCGTGAACACCGGGGCGTCCGATCCGTGGTACGCCAAGCTCGTCGGCAACGACGACTACCCCGACATCATCATCGGCCGCTTCTCGGCCGAGTCCGCGGGCGACGTCGACACGCAGGTGCAGCGGACCATCGCCTATGAGAACGACCACGCCACCATGCAGGATTGGTTCTGGAAAGGCGTCGGAATCGCTTCCGATCAAGGAGCCGGCATCGGCGACGAAGGCCAATCCGACCGCCAGCACGAGGACGAGATTCGCGGCTGGCTCCTGGGCGACGGCTACACACTCGTGGACCAGGTCTACGACCCCGGCGCTTCCGCCGCGACGCTCGCCAACGCCATCAACAGCGGCCGTGGCATCATCAACTACACCGGCCACGGTTGGGAACAGGGCTGGAGCACGACCGGGTTCAGCAACAGCAACGTCAACGCCCTCACCAACACGGACATGCTGCCGTTCATCGTCAGCGTCGCGTGCCTGAACGGCGCGTTTACCGGCACGACCTGTTTCGGCGAAGCCTGGCTCCGCGCCACCGACACTTCCGGCCAGCCGACCGGCGCCATCGGCATCTACGCCTCCTCGGTCAGTTGCTCGTGGGCTCCGCCGATGGAGATGCAGGACGAGTTCAACATCCTCTACACCGACGCTTCCGAGCCCTACCACGCTTTCGGCACGATGTGCTTCGCCGGCTCCTGCTCCTCCATCGATGCGTACGGCAGCGAAGGCGTGGCAATCTACGACGAATACCAGATTTTCGGCGATCCGTCCGTGCGGATCATCGGCACCGTCGAGCCCCCCACCGGCCTGAGCGTGTCCGGAACCGACCTCGCCGCGGCCGGCCA
>JALSRY010000434.1 GCA_026984555.1 Phycisphaerae bacterium | reverse complement strand
GACCACCCGTCACGAACCCTCCCCGGCACGCACGTGGTTGATCCTGGCGGTTTGCGGCGGGCGCGTCGTGTTCGGGCTGGCGGAGGTCAACTGGGGGGTTTTCCAGCGACGGGAACGGCTGGACCTGATGGCGTGGTCGAACGGGCTGCGGGGTGTGGCGCTTCTGGTGCCGTTCGCGGTCCTGTTTCTGTGGCGTGGACGTGGCGGGGTGGGGGTGGCGGCGCCGACGATGGCGGCCGTCGCCTGGGCCGCCGGCGTGTATGTGGCGGCGTGGGGCGCGATCTGGTGGTTTTTCGATCGCCCGCAGGCCGCCGGTCGGGGCGATGTGTCGCTGTCGTGGACGTGGGGCGACCTGTTCCGGCTCGCGCGGAACACCCTGCCGTTGGGCGTGGTGATCCTGCTGATCAATCTGTGTGAAACGCTCACGCAGTGGTACGTCAAACGGGCCGCGGGCGGGGAGGCGTGGGCCGACCTGGGGTATTTCGGCGCGATGCGCGTCATCACGCTCGGAGCCACCTTCCTGATTGTGCAGGTCTCGACCGCCGCCGGAAACCGCCTGGCGCACTTCTACCAGCGTGATTTGCGCGCGTTCGTGAGGCTCGCGCTGAAGATCACCGGCGTCGCCGTCGCCATCGGGGGGGTGACGATCGTGGCGGCGTGGTTGTTCGGAGCGGGATTTCTCAATGCGTTGTATACGCCGCAGTATGGACGACATGCCACCGCGTTCATGATTCTGGTGTCGAGCCAGGCGATCGCGTTGTTGGCGGCGGTGTTCGGGATCGTGACGACACACATGCGGCGATTCTGGATCCAGGTGCCGGTACACTTGTGCGTCTTAGTGGCGACGGGGGTGGCGGGAGCGGTTTTGGTGACGCCGGCCTCGCCGGTGCTGGGGGGGGCGTGGACGACCCTGGTGCGTCATGTGACGCAGACGTGCTTATACCTGGTTTGCGTTGTGCTTGGGGTGAGGTGGCAGCGGGCGGCGAATCGCGGTAGCGGGGGCTGATCGGGCATGTCCGTTGTGGCGTGACCTGCTGCGCGATGTTATCGGAACGTGTCCGTGAAAAAGAAAACCCGGCACGCGGCCGGGTCTGAAATCAGCACGAGGTCGACGGGACTCGAACCCGCAACCTTCGGATCGACAGTCCGATGCTCTAACCAATTGAGCTACGACCCCTCGGGACGAACACACGCCCAAGTCGCAAACGACATCGGCATTTTACTGAGCCCCCGTCACAAGTCAAATCGAAATCCAATCCGCAATTCCGGGTACGTCTCTCGGCCGAAGACGGGCGGGCGCGGCGGCGCGATCACGATCGGCGAAACGGGGCGTTCGCGCCGGGGAGCCGGGCCGTCGCCGGCGAGGCGATGGGCGATGAGGATTCGTGACGCGCGGGCGCCAAAGCTCGTAGTCGCGCACTTTCGTCCCCGCGGGCCGCGCGATATAACACACGCTCCACGACGGGGGGTGACCCCGGTGGCGCAAGCAAAGATAAAGGAAGTCGAGAAAGATGAGCATTCTGGTCGACAGCAACACCCGCGTGATTTGTCAGGGCATCACCGGAAAGGCCGGCGCGTTCCACACCGCGCAGTGCCTCGCATACGGCACGCAGATCGTGGGCGGCGTCACCCCCGGCAAGGGCGGTACGAAGTCCGAACACGGGCTGCCCGTTTTCAACACGGTCCACGAGGCCGTGGCCAAGACCGGCGCGGACACGTCGATGCTGTTCGTCCCGCCGCCCTTCGCGGCCGAAGCTGCGATGGAAGCGGCCGACGCCGGCATCCGCCTGTGCGTCCTGATCACCGAAGGCATCCCCACGCTCGACATGGTCAAGGCCCGCAAGTACCTCGACGACAAAGGCACGCAGCTCATCGGTCCCAACTGCCCCGGCGTCATCACCCCGGGGCAGTGCAAGATCGGCATCATGCCCGGCTATATCCACAAGCCCGTGGCCAACGGGACCAAGAACGTCGGCATCATCAGTCGCAGTGGGACGCTGACCTACGAGGCGGTCTGGCAGTGTTCCCAGCGGGGCTACGCGCAAACCACGTGCGTGGGAATCGGCGGCGACCCGGTCAAGGGGCTCAACTTCATCGAACTGATCGAGATGTTCGAGGCGGACCCGGAAACACACGGGATCGTGATGATCGGGGAGATCGGCGGCAACGACGAGGAAAAGGCGGCCGCGTTCATCCGCGAGCGGGTGAGCAAGCCGGTGGTTGCGTTCATCGCCGGTCAGACGGCCCCTCCGGGCAAGCGCATGGGCCACGCCGGCGCGATCATCTCGGGCGGGCAGGGCACCGCTCAGCACAAGATCGCCGCGCTCAAGGAAGCCGGCATCGCTGTCGCGGAAAGCCCCGCGGTCATCGGCGACACCATGGCGGAGGTGCTCGGCTAGGGCGAGCACTCTTGCCGCGTGTTCCCGGCCGACGCGCAAAGGACAACCAAGGGGCGGCGCCGTGCTCGGTGTCGCCCCTCGTGTTGCGCGCGGGCGGGAGCGATT
>JALSRY010000433.1 GCA_026984555.1 Phycisphaerae bacterium | reverse complement strand
CAACCCACCCTGTCGGGGCGATACACGCATGTCCTCCGGCTGCGCCGCGTATTGTACTCCCCGCGCACGCTACTCGGCTTCCTTCTTTTTGTAATGTGACGTCTGAAGCGTCACCTTGAATGTCTTCTTCTTGCCATCGCGAACGACGACTACATCCACAGTTTGTCCCGGACTGAATGCACCCAATGCGCGCATGTATGCATAGATGTCGCGGATATTCTGATCGCCGATCTTGACGATCCGATCACCATCCTTCAGGCCCGCCTTGTCCGCCGGGCCACCCTTGATCACCGTGTCGATCGGCATCCCGGGCTCGTCACTGCCCGACATGTCGGGGATCACCCGCAAGCTCACCCGCATCGAGTTGCGGGCCGGCGGGGCCGGAGCATCGGAAGCTTTCTGTGCCTTCGCTGCCGGCTTGCTGGTCGTACCGTTGCCATTGCGGGCATTCCTGGCGTTTTCCTCCACCGCCGGCTTGGGCGCGTCCGGGGCGTGCTCAGCCAGGTCCCGCGAGGGATCGCGGTATGTCGGCCCCTTGCGCATGTTCGCGAGATCCACGATGATCGGATACCACATGGTCAGAATCTTCGCCGCTCCCGCTGCATCGATCAATTGCCAGTCGTCTTCCGGCTGGTGGTATTGCCGGTGAATGCCGGTGAATGCGAACATCGCCGGAATACCCTTGCGGGCAAACGACGAATGGTCGCTGCCGCCGGACATGCTCTTGGGCGCTTTGTACTTCAGCCCGACCTGCTCGGCATACTTGCGCACGAGCGCCGGAAACTCCTCGGCGGAGTTGGTTCCGAATACGGTGTACTTGTTGAGCCGCAGCCGCCCGATCATGTCGAAATTGATCATCGCCCGGATGTCACGCAGCGGTATGGTCGGGTGGTTGACGTAGTATTTGCTGCCCAACAGTCCCATTTCCTCGGCATCGAACGAAATGAACAGGACGTTGCGGTGGAGCTTCGGACCGTGCCCCAGTGCGCGGGCCAACTCGAGCAATGCGGCACTCCCGCTGGCGTTGTCGTCGGCACCGTTGTGAATCATCGGCGTCATGTCGGTGCGCTGAAACTGTCGTGGCACGACACCCAGATGGTCGCGATGCGCCCCGACGACGATCGTTTCGCTCGTCGTGCCGTCCCCCGGCAGCAGCGCGAGGATGTTGCTCGCCGGAAGCATGTTGCGCTCGAGCCCCGTGTCGATCTTCACGCGCACGCCGAGATCCCGGGCGAATCCCTTGCGCTCCTTGTCGATCCGGGTTTCGAGCGTCTTGAGGTCGGGCAGCCCGGCCTGCTTGAGCAACGCTTCGGCCACCGCGCGCTTGATGTGCACGATCGGCAACTGGTAGGTCTGCTGCGAATTCAGCACGTTGAACGCGTACAGATCATCCTGACCGGGATTGCGGTTGGGCGGGTTGACGACCAGCAGAGCCTTGGCCCCGTGTTTGGCCGCCACGTTCGCCTTGCGCACGAACAATGCGTGCCGCGACGGCGTGCTGCCGCCGAAATCGGCGTCCGAATCGTCCGCTTTCGGCTCGTAACGCAACACGAGCAACACCTTGCCCGTCGCATCGAAGTCGGCGTAGTCGTCGTAGCCGAACCGCGGTGCCTCGATCCCGTAACCCGCGAACGCCAGCGGCCCCTCGATCTCGCCGTATTCTGAAAACGGAAACGGAATCCAATCCCGGCGAACCCGCCAATCCTGCTTCTTGCCGTCGATCTCGAAAAACGTCTCCGCCTCGACGATCTTCTTGCCCCGGCGAACCTCGAACGGCTGAACCCACCCGCCGTCCAACCCCGCGGGCGCGCAGCCGGCGGCCTTGTAGTGCTCGATGATGTACTCGGCGGCGAGTCGGCTGCCTTCGCTGCCGGGCGCCCGACCCTTGAGCTCGTCGCTGGCCAGGTACTTTACGTGAGCAAGGTAGGCATCCGCGCTGAACTGCGGTTGCGCCGCCGTCGGTGCCGCCGCCGGCGCCGCCGTCTGGGCGCTCGCAACGGCCGCTATGAACAACGCAAACAAACACGACCAGACTCGAACGTTTTTCATGCTCTCATCCCTGCGAGAAGAAACGGGGGGACTCACCGTGTCGTAGCTTACCGCGCGCCGCGGTCGCTGCCCATCAGGGCCGACGCCTCGCGGAAGAAACGCTGCGACTGTCGATCCGTGGCCCAGGGCCGTTGCCGCACAAGCGCTTGCAGCCGTGCGAACGCTCGGCGGGCATCGTCAGCACGCCCCAGGTGTGTATAAGCCACCGTCAGGAAGGCCAGATCGGCGGGGTGCCCATCGTTGAGGCGATCCGAGCGCGCCAGCGTCGCGACGGCCTCCGCGTATCGTCCGGCTCGGACCTGCGCGACGCCGAGCGTGTTGAGAAACGCCCCGTTTTCCGGCCGCAGCGTACAAGCGCGGCGGGCGGCTTCGATCGCCTGGGTGTAGAGTTCTGGCGGATAATGCGGGTTTTTCGCGACATCCCACGCCGTCCGGGCGAGAAAACGCGGGTTGTCGCCGCT
>JALSRY010000432.1 GCA_026984555.1 Phycisphaerae bacterium | reverse complement strand
GTAATGGGAAAGACTTGTGCGATCGTGCTTCGGCACTCCGCCCGCCGTTTTGGCAGGCTGTACACGAATCCGCGCCACGCTTCGCGCCGCTGCCATACCTCCGGATCGCCCGGCGCCCGGACTCGTATCCACGCCCGCCCCCCTCGTTTTCGGCGCCGTCTTCCCCCTGCGCCGCACCTTCCCCGCCGATGACGCCCGATAGGGTCATGTGGTAGCATGCCGGACCGATGCCGCGCCCGCCCCGGGGCTTCGCCACGAGGTACGCGGACGCCTGTCGGCGGGCACGCGGCGGCACAGGAGACGACTCGATGACGCGAACGATGCGGGCGTGCGTGCGGCTGGCGGTGGGGGGGCTGCTGCTCTTGGGAGCGGGATGGTGCCCGGGGTGCAAAAAGCCACCGGCCAGGCAAGTCGAGAGCCCCTCGCTCGAAAACGAAAAACCCACCGGACCACGTCCGAACATCATCATCTTCTCGATCGACACGCTGCGACCCGACCACCTGGGGTGCTACGGATACGGACGCGACACGAGCCCGCATATCGACGCCTTCGCCCGCGAGGGGGCCCTGTTCGAGAACGCCGTCAGCGCCTCGTCGTGGACCCTGCCGGCGCATGCCTCGCTCTTCACCGGCGTCGCCTGCTCGGTGCACGGCTGTACGAACACCGATCGCCGGCTCCATGACAAGTATTACACGCTCGCGGAACGGCTCCGTGACGCCGGCTATGCCACCGTGGGGTTCTTCTCCGGTCCCTATCTCCACCCCGTCTTCGGCCTCGACCAGGGGTTCGACCAATACATCGATTGCACCTCTTACGCCGGGTTGATGAAGGCCTCCGCGGAAAAAACCGGTACCGTCGAGGGCCAGAAAATCTGGGAGGCGATGGACCGCGACATCACCAACCCGCGCGTGCTCGCAGCGGTCCGGAAGTGGCTTGCGGGCAACGAGCACAAGCCCTTCTTCATGTTTGTCCATATGTGGGACGTGCATTTCGATTTCATCCCCCCGCCGCCGTTCGACAAGAAGTTCGACCCGGATTACCACGGCGACATCACCGGCGAGCGGTTCTTCTTCAACCCCAAAATCAACAAGAACATGCCCCGCCGGGATCTCGAACACATCATCGCCCTCTATGACGGCGAGATCGCCTGGACCGACATGCACTTCGGCAAGATCATCGATGACCTGCGCACCCGCGGCCTGCTCGATTCGAGCGTGGTCATCGTCACCGCCGACCACGGCACGGCCTTTTTCGAGCACGGTCTGAAAGGACACCGCAACACCCTCTTCGACGAGCTGATCCGCATCCCCCTGATCGTCAGGTTCCCCCGGCGCATACCCGCGGGAATGCGCATAGTCCAACAAGCTCGAACCGTGGACATCCTGCCCACCGTCCTCGATCTGGCCGACTTCATGCCCCCGCGCCTGATGGGCCAGAGCCTGGCGCCCCTGTTCGCCGGCCGCAAGACCGACCGCGACGACCCCGCCATCAGCGAGCTCGACACGTGGGGGCACCATTTCGAATCGTTCCGTCGCCTCAACCGCAAGATCATTTGGGACTTGTCCGTCGACCGGGGCGTGGTGTTCGATCTCAAGCACGATCCGACCGAGCACGTCGCCGTACAGAACAAACGCTCGCCGGTCGTTCGCGCTTGTATTCGCGATTTGAAGTTCTCGCGTGGCTTGCTCAAGCGGTTCCGCGAACGGTATCCGCGGTCGCCGAAGATATCGGATTTGCCCGACAAGCTCTTCCGCAAGCTCGAATCGCTCGGCTACGTGGGCGGCGCGGAGCAATCGCCGGCGTCCTCGGCTCCGTCGCCGTAACACGGCCGCGTCCCGCGCTGCTTTCCGCGCCCGCGGCGGGTGGTGAACGACCGCGGCCGCCCGCGCCGGGCGATCGGTACCCGGGGCTTTTTTCCTTCGCCTCGCTTGATTCGCGGGCCGCCAGGCGTATGCTGTTTATCCGGTGGGGGCGAGCAACAGGGCAACCGGACACGCCAGCCGGGTCGGTTGCGAAAGGTCTTGCCCATGACGACGCGGGCACATGCCAGGCGATCACGCAGCGGCACCGCCACTCGGCGGCTGTTCTGGGCGGTGATGCTGCTGGGCCACGCCCCCGCGCTGTTGCTGGCCTGGCAGGGCGTGCTCGCCGGCGAAGCCTCGTGGCTGCGGTTGGCCGTCCTGGCCCTTTCCGAAATCATCTTCCTCCTCAAGCTCGCCGATGTCTCGTGGTTGCGGGTGCGACCCGGTCGCGGCAGCGTGCTCGCCGTCTCGATGGCCGTCGTGCTCCTGCATGCGGGCGTGTTGCGGCACGTCGCCGTCCACGGCATCGACAACCCCAATGCCTGGTGCGTGCTTTTCCTCGGCAGCGGGGCCGCCGCCGCGCGACGCAAATTCCCCCAGTTGCTCAATCCGACCGCGACAGCTCGCTCGCGGCAGGTCTCTCGCTGCCGCCGGCGGGCGCTCTGGTCCGCACTGGTAGCATTCGCGACGGCCAGTTTGCCGCCGCGCTTCCTCCTCCTTCGTCGCGCGGTTTCCATCAACCGTGCGCCGCCTTCCTTTCTCCCTGCGCTGATTTCGTGATCGTGTACCGGGGTCGTTGTTTCCGGTAGCCCCCGCCGCCCGCTCGCCGCGGGCCCTGGGGCACGAGCAGAGAGCAGGTGTTCGCAACGCACGCGCAATCCAACCGGATCGTGTCGCGACCGGCCGCGTAGGCCGCCGGCGGCGCGGGGCGCTTGCGCGAACATGAATGCCAGACAGGCTTCGGTTTCGATCGCGGCGCGCGGCATGGCCGGCGCGCGGCCTCGGCAAGGTCGCCCGCGCCCGCCGTTGGGCCGTCGAACGAAACCGCATGGGGGAAAGGGAGAAGGAAATGAAAACCACCAATCGTCGTATCGCCGCCGTAGTCCTCGCAGCGTTTCTCGTTTCGTCCGCCGGCGCCGACAAGTTGACACTGCTCACCGGCGTCAATGTTCGTCACTGGCCCGGTTCCGAACGAGCCGTCACCCCCGTGCCCGGACCGGGAATCGACGGCACCTTCTATGACGGCGACCGGCTGGCCGGCACCGCCGACGACGGACCCGAAATCCAGTTCGTCGGCGTCGGCACGCCCATGTTCCAGCCCAACGAGTTCGGCTCGCTGAGCTTCCTCTTCCACCGCGGATCCGTGCCCATTCCGTTCACCGGCCAGATGCCGCTGATGGGAGTGGATTACCTCGGCGGCCCGCGGCTCGATCTCGATGGCGACCTCGGCAACGGCGTGCGCAGCCTCGTCCCCGTCGACGGACAAACCCCCGTGACGATGGACGGAATCGAAAGCTACCTCGACCTGCGCTTCGATATCGCCGGCGGAATCGTCGAGCTCATCAACGTCGATGCCACCGGGAGCAACGAGGGCGGCCCCGGCATCCAGGCCGAAACCGCAACCGTCCTCCTCACGCTCGCCGGTACCGAAAACGACGGCACGCGCGGCCCCGCCATCAACCCCGACCTCGATACCCGCATCGGCACCCTGACACCCTTCAACGGCTCCGGCCAACTCGCCGGCGTCTACCGCATCTCCAACCTCGGATACGAGTTCTGGTACGACTCCATCGACCCGGCTTCCGGCTCGGCCGACCTCCTCGGCACCTTCCAGTTCCTCGGAACGCTCAACGGCTACCTCGTCGAACGCGATCCCGCCACCGGACAGTTCCCCACCCTCGCCGGTCACGGGCTCGGAACCACCGCCTGGCCCGCCGTCGCCGATCAGTACGTCGGCCAGACCGTCAACACCGCCCACGGCCTCGCCGGCGGTACCGCGACCGTCGCCGAAGGCGCCCCCGGCGATGACTTCACCGCGCCCGGAAACGGCGGCCAGGCCCTCGCCGATTTCGGCGGCGACCTCGGCGCCTATCTCGATGCCGTCGTCGTGCCCCTTCTCCCGCCCAGCGCCGAGCGATTCGTCTATCTCGAAGGTGTCGGGTTCGGCATCAACAACGCGACCGACCCCATCTTCTCCGACACCATCGACTACGACACCGTCTTCGTCGCCGCCGACCTGACTTGCACCGGCGACCTCGACGGCGACGGCCAGATCGGCCTGAGCGACCTCGCCGCGCTGCTCGCTTCGTACGGGCTCGACTCCGCCGATGCGGACTACAACTCGGACGCCGATATCGACGGCGATGGCGTGGTCGGACTCAGCGACCTCGCCACGCTACTGAGTGTCTACGGAACCACCTGTCCGTAACTGACGGCGTGATCGGTGGGGCGGTCGCTCCCCGGCCGCCCCGCCGATTCGGTTTCCGAATAACGTTGGCAACCAATCCGCGAGGCACCGCCATGAAAAAACACGCCTTTACGCTGATCGAGCTGCTCGTCGTCATCGCCATCATCTCGATGCTGCTCGCGATCCTCATGCCGTCGCTCTCTCGCGCTCGCGAACAGGCCCGCACCACCGTCTGCGCATCGCAGATGCGCCAGGTCGGCGTGGGAATCTACAACTACTGGACCGTCTGGAACGGCCACGTCCCCTGGGTCGAATCGCCCATGACCAATACGAAGTTCGGCCGCGCGGTCACCCAGGTCTCCGACGACCAGTGCAACCCGTTCGATCGGCAACGCTGGCCCCTCTCGCTCCCGAACGTGCTCATGCCCACCCACATGGGAAACGACAAGCGAGTCTTCGCCTGCCCATCCGCCATCCGTGGCTGGCCACGCGCCGGCGGCGATTTCCAGTACACCTATCGCCCCGCCGCCGCCAACCAGCCCAACGGCGTCGTGACCCGCGAGGGAACCTACTCCCGTGAATTCTTCGGCTTTCTCGACGGACGTGTCCTGCGACGCTTCATGCCCGAGTACAACGGCGACGCGCTCAACGACACCCTCGAATACGGCAAGACCCGCGGTACCTACCTGCGCGACCTCATCGCCCGCGAAGGACCAGCCGTCGTCGGACCGCACTTCAAGGGCATCAACTGCCTCAACCGCGACCTCCACGTGCAGTACCGCGACCAGAACACCATCACCCGCGACCTGGCTCCCAACTTCACCGACGCCGGCGCCCAGTTCTGACGTCACCGTTCGCGGTATCGCGGGGAAGGGCGGCGGTAAACGCGGCCGGCGCGGCGAAACCCGTCATGCCACGTCTCGCCGGCGCCGCCCGGCGTTGCGCCCGGTGCCGCTTACGACTGCGACACCCCCCCCGGCTCTTCGGCCGGTACGAGGCCGTACCACGTTTTTTCGATCTGCGCCCGCATCACCGGCGTATTCGGTTCGTGATCGAGCACGATGAGCCACCCCTCGTTCGCCGCTTGCCGCAGCACCCGGTTCTTCGATTCGCGGTTGTCGAGCGGAAACAGGTCGTATGCCATGTTGTACGGGGCGCCGACATGCGCCGCGGTCGGCATCACGTCGCCGGGAAAAACCACCGTCCCGTCTCGTCCGCGGATCAACACCGCCTGGTGGCCGCGAGTGTGGCCGGGCGTCAAAAGCGGCCGAATCCCCGGAGCGATCTCCGGTTCCCCCTCGATCAGGTTCCACCGCTCGGCCTCCTCGAGCGGTCGAAGGTTCTCGTCCCGGTAGGTCGCCGTCATGATCCCCAGACCACAGCGGGCATCATCGTATTCCCGCCGCTGAACATGGACCGTGGCGTTCGGAAACGTCGGCACCACCCGGTCCCCCCCCAGGCGGGTCAGTCCGCCGGCGTGGTCGAAGTGCAGGTGCGTCACGATCACGTCGGTGATCGACTCCGGCTCGACACCGGCCCGGGCCAGCCCCGACACCAGCCAGCGACCCGGATCGATCGCGTAAATCGCCTGCTCCTTCGCCCCGTATTTCTCCCCGTGCCCGGTTTCGATGATCACCCGCCGGTCGCGCTCGCCGCGCCATTCCACCAGCAGGCAGTTGCACGCCAGCGGAATGCGGTGACGCTCGTCGGCCGGCGTTTGACGCTCCCAGAGCGGACGCGGAATGATGCCGAACATCGCACCGCCGTCCAGCCGTAAACGACCCCCGTCGAGCAGCGTGACGGTCATGTTTCCGAGGTCGATGACGCGCGGGGCAGACTCGTTCATACGCACGGTTCCTGGCCGGCTGCTAACAATTGTCGTCGGCGCGGGTATGATACCCCAATCAACGTCGGCGTGGGACTCCCGCCGGCGCTCACCATACGGAAAGGTGCCACCCAATGGCGGAAATCGACATACTCGTCCTCGACGTTGACGGAGTCTTGACCGACGGAAAACTCCTCTACGGCGGCTGCACCGAGCCGCTGCGCTCCTTCCATGTGCACGACGGCTTCGCCCTGCACTGGTTCACCAGGCTCGGCGGAACCGTCGCCATCATCACCGCCAAGGAGTCGCTCGCGCTCGAAGCCCGCGCCGCCGAGCTCGGTATCCGCCACGTCATCCAGGGAAGCCGCGACAAGGCCGCCGACCTCCGCGCGCTCTTGAACCGACTCGACGCCCCGCCCGAACGCGCGGCCGCCGTCGGCGACGACCTCCCGGATATCGGCATGTTGCAGCTCAGCGGATACCCCGTCGCCGTCGCCAACGCCGCGCCCGAGGTCAAAGCGATCGCCCGCTTCGTCACCAAACACGCCGGCGGCGAGGGCGCCGTCCGCGAGATCGTCGAGCACCTGACCCGCGACGACGGCCGTTGGGGCCGCGTCCTCGAACAGTACGGCATCGGCGAGCCGGCCGCGCGTTCGTGAAGTTGCCGCTCCGCGGGCATCGACCGGGCACCATCTGCCCCCGGCCGGCCCGAACGCCGCCCGCCGGCGGCCTCGCGAGCGCCGAACGACGCCGGCCCCGCGGATAGGGCCTGCCATCCGTAGCCCGCGGGTGGGGCCCGGACCCACGGGCTTTTGCCGCCGGCCTGGGACCGGCACGCACGACAGGACAGGAATCGCCCCCATGGCGCGAAACGTCATCTTGCTCATCTCGACCGCCGCCGTCCTGGTGCTGATGTTTCTCGGCTACCAGGCGTGGATCGAGCCCGCGCGCCCCCCCGAACTCGCCGAAGACGCGCACCAGCCCCTGCCCGGCGCGATCGATGTCGCCCCCGAGAAACAGATCAACGTCAAGGACGTCAACATCACCCCCGGGCGACAGATGGGCTACGTCAACTACGACCCCCTCACCGGCCAGCCCACCGAGTACCTGCGCCTCGATACCTGGGAAAAAGTCCCCGGCACGCAGGATCAGATCCTGCTGACACGCCCCGAGCTGATGATGCGCCTGCCCAGCGGAATGATCCTGACCATCGCCGCGGACCGCGGACAGGTAAAGGCCGACTCGATCCGCAAACGCCGCATCGAGCCCAAACGCGGCTGGCTCGAAGGCCACGTCCGGATCGTGCTCGATCGCGAAACCAGCTACCAGCGCAGCCCCCTGAGCCAACGCCCCGAGGACCGCATCGCGATCCAGACCGACCGCATCGAGTTCGACATGAACCTCGGCCAGGTCAAGACCGACCGCCCCCTCCACGTGGCCGGCGAGGACTTCGAAATCAGCGGCACCGGCCTCCAACTCGTCTGGAACCGCGAAGACAACCGCATCGAAAAACTCGAAATCGACAGCGGTGGAACGATGACACTCCGCGGCGAGATGCTCGCCTCGCTCGGCACCGGCCCGCAACCCTCCACCGCCGAATCCGCCACCCTCGTCACCCGCCCCGCATCCGCCCCCGAGACCGCCTCGCCCTCTCCCGCGGAACGCCGCCGCCGGCGCAAACCCACCACCTACCGTTGCGTGCTCACCGGCGGCGTGCGCGTCGATCACTTCGTCGGCGACCAACGCCGCGGTGCCCTCCGCGGCGACGAGCTCACGCTGCTCATCGACATGGCCCGCCGTGGCACCCTCGCTCCGCGACCCAAGCCCGCCACCGAACCGCCGGCCACTCCCCGCGCCGCGCCGCGCCACCCGGCCGGCCCCCCCGGCTCCGCGCCCGCGGCCGCGTCCGCTCCCGCGAGCGCGCCCACCCGCCGCGTGGTCGTCACATGGGGCCGCCGACTCTCGTTGCTGCCCGTCGCGTCCCCCAAACAGCCGACCCGGCCGCGCCGACGCGTCGAGGCCCGCGGCCGCCCGCTCGTGCTGCAAACGCCCAACGGGCAAGTATGCTGCGGCCGCCTCATCTTGCACGAGCAGGCCCGCCGGTTGTGGCTCTACCCCGCCGCCGGTGGAGCCGTCGATCTCACTTCCGGTGACAAACTCTCCGTCCGGGCCGCCAGCATCTTCGTCGATCTCGAGTCGCGCATCATCAAGCTCGTCGGCGATGTCATGCTTTCCTCCGGCGTCTCCGACACGACCGGCCCGCTCGACATCCGCTGCGACGGATGGGCCGAGCTGCACCTTGCCCCCGCCCGGACCACCCCGCGCGCCGCCACCGTCTTCGACAACCCGCTCGCGTCCAGCCCGCCCGAGTCCGCCACCTTCGTCGGCGATGTCAAGGTCCGCCTCGACGAACAACTGCTCCGCGCCAACCGCCTCGACACCCGCTTCCGCGAACCCTCCGCCGCTTCACAGCCGCACTCGCAGCGCGGCTCCACCAGAACCGCCGGCCGCGACCAGACCGCCACCCTCGCCGGCCTGCTCGATACGGCCGTCGCGACGGGCGACGTGGAGCTCGTCGTTTCCGAACCCACCAGCGGCCCCCCGTGGCTGCGCGTCCTGCGAAAAGACGTCCGCACGATCGCCGACGCCGCCCGCCGAACGCTCGGCTCCGGGCCGCGCACACCCGCCGACAACGTCGATCGCGCGCTGCGCTGTGCCCGCCTCGAGCTCGATTTCGCCCAGGCGTCCGGCCGAGCCCAGGTACGCCACATGCGCGCCACCGGCGACGTGAACCTCCGCGATCGGCGGTCGCACTTCGCCGCCGCCGGCCGCGAGATCGACGCCGACTTCGTGGAACAAAACGATCTCGGCCGGGCCACGATCCGCGGTTCCAGCCGCGTGCCCGCGCGCGTGTTCGCTCGCGGCTACCGGCTGCGCGGCAACGTGATCCACGCGGACAACCAGGCCCGCACGCTGCGCGTCGATGGCCGCTCGACGCTCGCGTTTCGTTCCCGTCGCGGGTTACAGGGACTGGCCAACCTGCGCGACCAGTGGATTACCGTGACCAGCGAGCAGCACCTGCTCGTCGACGAACGCCGCGATCGTGTCGAGTTTTCCGGCCGGGTTGTCGCGGGCACCCGCTCGGATAAGCTTCACGCCGACACACTGGCCCTCAGGCTGGCGCCCGCGCTCGACGTCCCCCCGCCATCCCTCCTCGATCGCATCACGATGGTCGCCGACGTCTTCCGCGGGCGCACAACCCACCCCGCCACCGGCACCAGCGCCGCCCGCGCCATGTGGGCCAAGCCGCGCGGCGGCTCCGGCCGGAAAGACCTCGACCACATCCGCGCGACCAACGCCCTCATCGAAAGCAAGATGCTCGCCTCCCCCCGCGGCCGGCCCATCGTCGAACGCAGCCTCACCGCGCCCGAGCTCGAAATCGACGTCCGCCGTCGCATCATCCACACCACCGGCCAAACCGTGTTGGGCATGACGAATCGACGGCCCGTCGGCGGAAAATCCGCCCGCCCCATGCTCGGCGTCTCGTCCGCGCTGGTCTCCACCGGCCCCAGTATCACCGCGATGAGCTGCCGTTCCGGCCTGATCTACGCCCTCGGTGCCGACGGACCACGCCGCCGCGATACCGTGCTCTTTCGCGACAAGGTCCAGTTCCAGCACGTCGCCGTCACACGCCCCGCCGACCTGGAGCCCACGCTGCGACGGATCATCGAGCACGGCGGACCGCTGCACAACATCCCCGGCCGCCACACCATCGTGACGTGCGATCGGCTCGAGGTCGCCTTCGAGGTCACCTCCGGTGCCTCATCCTCGCTCGGTACCGCCAGGATGCAGCTCACCTGGCTCAACGCCACCGGCAACGTCTACCTGCGCGACCAGCAGGGCGCCGACATACGCACCATCTACGCCCACCAGCTCGAATACGACGCCAAGGAAAAACTCGCTTGGGTGCTCGGAGACCCCAAACGCGGCATCATGGCCCGCATCTTCGACGAAAACCTCCAGACCCACCGCCTCAACCGGCCCGCGGTCGGCCCCAAGTTCATCATCAATCTTCAGACCCGCACCATCGAAACCGGAGCCGTCCGCGGCCGCGTCGGTGGCTGACCCCGCCCAAACCCCCGCCGGTGTCCGGCATCCCGCGCCATCACCTTCGGCGCGGCGAGAATCACTCCGTCGAGCCCGGCGGCCGCTCGCGCGCGATGCGATCGAACACCGCCAGCGTCTCTTCGCTGACGTGGTGCTCGATCCCCTCCGCGTCCGCGTGGGCCGTCTCCACGCTCACCCCGATCGCCAGCAGAAAACGCAGCACGATCGCGTGACGCCGGCGGATCGATTCCGCCTTCTGTCGCCCCGCCTCCGTCAAGAAGATCGAGCGATACGGCCGCGACGTCACGAACCCCTCACGCTGCAACCGGTCCACCGTCTTCGTCACCGTGACGTGTGATACCCCCAGTCGCGCCGCGATGTCCACGACCCGCGCCTCGCCCGTCTCGTCGATCAAGTCCGCGATCACCTCGACATAATCTTCCGTCAGCTCGTTCCGCCGGGCTCTGCGCGTCTGGCGATGGTTGTCCGCTTGCTGCCGGGGACTGCGCCGCACCGCCGTGCGACGCGCGTTGCTGCCGGATGGTCGTTTGGACGAGCGGGGCATGACACGCGTCCTGTTGCTGGAGATCACATTGTTAAGCACAGGCTACAAATGTTAACGCGCCGCCAACCTTCCCGCAAACCACGCACCCCGTGCCTCCGCCCGCGCGTCTCTGGCGGCCGTTCTCCCGCTCGGCGGTTTCTGCATAGATCCCACCCCGTCCCGCCGACCCGTGTCCCCCGCGGCGACTCACCACGACTTGTACAGCGCCAGCCCCGCCGTGCCGGTTTCGGGATCGCTGAAGGGCAGCACTTTCATACCCCAGATCTCGGGAAACTGCGCCTTCTGATCGCGCGCCACGGAAGTACCGACCACATAGCCCAGCACCGCCCCGAACACCACGTCGGAAAAATCGTGCACACGCGAATCCAGCCGCTGATAGCCGACCAACCCCGCCAACGCGAACGACGGGACGCCCACCCACGGACCGTAATACTCGTTCAGCACCGCCGCCACCGCGAACGAGCTCGACGTGTGTCCGCTGGGCCACGCGAACGGTTCGTTGTCCGGTGCCCGCGTGTTCGCCGAGACTTTCAGCAGTAGCGTGCTCGCGCCGGTCACGGCTAGCGCCTGCGTCAGCGCCTTCGCGACCTCGTGTTGCTTGGCGTCTTTCATCAACGCGCTCGACAGCCACAGCACCCCCGTCGCGGCGAAATGCGTGCCCGGGTTCCCCATGAGCTGAATCGGCTCGTCAAAATCCCCGAGCTGCCGGTGGTGATGCGTCCGCCGCCGAATGGCATCATCCACATCCGTCCCCCGAATCGCGATGCTGGCACCCATCGTCGCCGTCAGCACCAGGGCGTTGTCGAGATCCCAGAACGACGTTTTCATCCCCCGCCAGAAATCGTGCGTACCCAGCGCCAACGCCTCGTGCCCCATCTGGTGCCAGATGTCTTTACGCCAATACCCCTCCGGCACACCCCCCTTCGACGAT
>JALSRY010000431.1 GCA_026984555.1 Phycisphaerae bacterium | reverse complement strand
AAGTACGGCGCCCCGCTCCTCCCGGCGTTCGAAGGCCGGCACCGGCAAGCGATCGCGATCTTCGGGCACCTCTGCGACCAGCAAGCGCAGGAGCGGCAACCCGAGTGGGCTGAGTGCCAAGGACATCGAGTTTTTCCGCGAGCGGTTGCTCGAGCGTCGGGCGCGGTTGTTGGGCGACGTGAGCACGCTCCAGGACGAAGCGCGCAGCCAGAGCGGCGGCTCCACCGGGGTCGCCTCGAGCATGCCGATCCACATGGCCGACCTTGGCACCGACAACTACGAGAAGGAGTTCACGCTCAACCTGATCCAGGGTGAGCGCTCGTTGCTGCGCGAGATCGACGAAGCCCTCGCGCGGATCAACGACGGTACCTACGGCATCTGCCTCGCGACGGGCAAGCCGATCGGCAAGGCGCGGCTCAAGGCCAAACCGTGGGCCAAATACTGCTACGAGTACGTTCTTGAAATGGAACGGCGCCAGCACGGAAGCGGGTATTAGCGCGTGGATGCTTCAGCCGACAGCGCTTCGCAATCATCGGTTTCCGGCGCCCGTCCCGCCGACGAGAGTGCCGGATCACCGGCCGGCGATGCTGCTGTCGGCGGGGTGATGTGCCACGCGGCCTCATGGCTGCGTTTCGGGTTGGTGGCCGTCGGCGGGCTCGCACTCGATCTGTGGTCCAAACACTGGGCCTTCGGCGTTCTCCCCCAGGGCACCCCCCCGCGCATCGTCATTCCCCATCTGCTCGAATTCCAGACCATGCTGAACAAGGGAGCGCTCTTCGGGATCGGAGCGGGCCGGACCAGTCTGTTCCTGGTGGCCTCGGCGCTGGCACTGGTGCTCGTCCTCTGGATGTTTTCGCAAACGCCACGGCATCGGCGCCTGCTGCACGTGGCGCTGGGGGCCATTCTCGCCGGCGCACTGGGCAACATGTATGACCGCGCCACCGTCAAACTCCTCGACCGGCCGCTTCCCGCCGGCAACCGCCTCGTCTTCGTCGCCCGCACGGGCACCGACGAACGCGGGACAATCCTGCGCGAATACCCCCCGGGCCAGCGTGGCGCGGCGTTTCGCATGTGGCCCGATCGTGCGCACCCGAGTGCGTATGTCGTGCAGCAACTGCCGCGCGGCCTGCGAATGCGACTGAACCAGCCGCCACGCGAGGTCGGTTTCGTCCGCGATTTTCTCAAGATTCCGACAACCGTGCCCGAGTGGGGCTGGATCCCCGCTCGTTTTCGTGGCAAAGAACTGTGGCCATGGGTGTTCAATGTCGCGGACACCCTGCTGGTTGTCGGCGTCGGGGTGCTCGCAGTCCACTTGTGGCGCGATCGCCGGCCGCAACCGCGCCGGCCCGGCGAGACGGGCGAACCCGCCTGGGAAAGCGGCAGCGCCGGTGAACAGCCGGGAGCCTGACGCCACACTCCGTGGAGCGACCACACCGATCTCGACGGCAACGACGGCGAACACGCACAGGATTGACGCCGCGACCCGAACTGCTCGAAACGGAACGACATGACGCCGCGCGACGCTGGCGACGTAACCGCGACGGCGCGGCGGGGCAACGCTACGAACAGCCGGCGGCCGCACGCGGGGCGCTACAAGAAACCGGCAGCCGCGGGGGGACTACGCCGCGAAGAGCCGACAGCCGCGGCGGGGCAACGCCACGAAAAATGCGCACCCGCGAGATGCGCTGCGAAAAGCTGAGTGCCCTGAAACAGCGACGCGACGATGACCCGGCATGGGCGTCGAGCGGAGCGACACTACGAAAAACTGGCACCCGCGGGGGGACTACGCCGCGAAGAGCCGACAGCCGCGGCGGGGAGGTCGTCTTACGCCTTCTCGCCGTGGAAACGCCGTCGCGACTCCCCGCCGTCCGCCCGGGGCGATCGCAAAGTCACCTGTTTCGGTCTCATCCCAAATCGTGACCAACGCCGGCGAGCCGCCGCTGCTGGTCGTGATCGCGGGATGTAGAACTTGCGTTCGGCCCCTCGTTCGCCCGCAAACTTGGAGAATCCGGTTGACGCTTTTGCCGGGAATGCCTATGGTGAGTACAAAGCCACGGGGCGTGGCGCAGCCTGGCTAGCGCGTCTGCATGGGGTGCAGAAGGTCGCAGGTTCAAATCCTGTCGCCCCGATTGAACGTAACTAACGATGACTTCGCAACTTGCGAAGACCCGCCACGGGGCGGGGCGGCCGTAATCCGATGGCCAGAAGCGAGTAGTACTACTCGCGCAAGCCAAGGAGGACGGACGTGCCCGCCAGAAAACCTCCACCAAAACGGGCTCGTGCGAACGAATCGACCCGCGCGCCAAGACCGAAAGGTGGGAGGGGGCCGCGGTGCCGCGCGAAAGCCGGCTCGCGTGCGGAAACCCGCCCGCGTTCCGAAGTACCGCGTCCACAAGGCCAGCGGTCAGGGTTACGTTGTTCTGAACGGCAAGGCGGTCTACCTGGGCCGACACGATATGCCCGAGGCCCGGCGCCGTTACCACCAGGTCATCGCCGAGTGGCTCGCCGCCGGACGCC
>JALSRY010000430.1 GCA_026984555.1 Phycisphaerae bacterium | reverse complement strand
GATCGACGCGCCCAACCCCAACGAGCTACAGATCAAGCTCTACGAACTCAAGGTGCTCAACGCCCAGGACGTTTCCCGGCAGGTGCAGATGTTCCTCGCGGGCATCGGCGGAAACTACCGCCGGGGTGAGATGCGCCCCGGGGCGTTTGCCGAGCCGACGACCAACACGCTCGTCGTGATGGCCCCGGCGGACAAACTGCCCTTCATCGACACGCTCATCAGCCAGATCGAATCGCGCACGCCCGAAACCGCCGTCAGCCGCGAATACCTGCTCAAGAATGCCCGTGCCGACCAGGTCCGCCAGCATGTCGAACAGATGTTGCGGGTCAAGGTCGCGGAGAAGGAAGGCGCGGTGCGCGGCCGTCGAACGCAGCAATTGACCGCCGTCATGGCCGATTCCGACACCAACCGCTTGTTCGTGTTCGCTCCCGAGGAGTATCAGGAGCTGGCGGCCGAACTGATCAAGATGGTGGATGAGCAGGTGGATACGGGAGAAATCGTCCACATCATCCGCCTCGAGAACGCCGACGCGGCTTCGCTGGCCCAGACCGTCACGCAGACGATGCAGGGAAACGGTCCGCGTGGACGGGCCGCGGCCGCCCGTGTGAAGGTTGTGCCCGACGCGGGCAGCAACTCGATCGTGCTGTCCGGACTGCCCCAGGACGTCGCCGATGTCGAGAAGATCATCAAGGATCTCGAGGTCAAGTACGACACCGTTCCCGAGCTGCACTACTTCGACCTGAATTACGCGATGGCCAGTGAGGTCGCGGATGTGCTTTCCAACATGTTTCCTGCCGGCCGCGCACAGGGCAATGCCGTCACGATCACGCCCGACGAATACTACAACCGCGTACTGGTCACGGCGAACCAGCGCATCATGCGGCAGGTCGAGGCCGTTGTCGCCCAGCTCGACCAGGCACCGAAGGAAGGGGAGGGGCTCGGGCTGGCCGGTGGCAAAGACATCTACTTCGTCGAGGTGTACCGCGGCGACCCGTTTGAAATCGCGATGGATGTCAGCGATCTGCTGCCGCCGGCGGAGCAGGGCGGTCCGACCGTCGATGCCGACCTGTTCGGCGACTACATCAAGGTGGTCTGCCGGCCCGCGGAATACCCGCGCATCGAACGCCTGATCCAGCAGTTCGACCGCCGGGCCAAACCCAAAATCGTCATCCGCGCCCGCAAGTTCAACGGCGACCAGCAGCGGCTGCTTCAGTACCTCCAGGCACGGCAGCTCGAATTCCAGGTCGTCCAGCCGCCGCAGAAGCTCAAACAAAACGAGTCGATCATCATCGATCTGCATCCCGAGGAGGACCAGCAGAGCCGGACGCCGCGCGCCCGTTCCCAGGCCCCGGCGCCCGGGGCTCCTGCGGGTTGGGGCGGCGTGGTGTTGGCAGCGGTGTTCGGCGACGAACCGCCGGCGAGTGCCCCGGTCGGGAACGCTCCCGACGATTCCTCTGCCCAACCTGCGCCCGTTCACGTCACCGCGCCGCCCGCGTCGAAGCCGCCGGCCGCGGCTACGCCCCCCAAACAGCCGGAAGAGTCGGCATTGAAACGCATGCGCACCACCGTCCAGATGTTGCCCGACGGTCGTGTGCTGATCCGTGGGCCGGAAGATGCAGTCAACGACATCGAGGACGCGATCGACCTGTTCGAGGAGGATCTCAGTCGCGGAGAGGTGATCCGCATTTTCCACTTCCGCCACGGCGACGTGAATGCCGCCTCGCGCATCTTGGACATGATGTTCAACACGCGGCAGGTGCGCATGCCCCAGCAACGCCCCCAGACGAAGAAAAACGGAGGGAAACGCGGTGCCAAGGCGGGCGCCAAGGGCCAGCAGGACATGATGGCCCAGATCCAGCAAATGATCGGCGGTCGGACGCAGGCCGGCGGAAAGACCGCCCGCGGCACGCAAATCCGCATCGCGACCGACGCCAGCCACAGCTACCTGATCGTCAAGTGCGATGAGGCCCTGCTCCCTGACATCATCCAGTTGCTCCGCGAGCTTGACATCCCCCCCGCGAACGTGGACGTCGAAGTCATCCAGCTCAAGAACCTCGACGCTTCCGAGACCGCGGCCAACATCAAGGATGTGCTCGGCATCAGCAAGTCGCGCACGACTACCCGAGCGCCCAAGGGACGCAGCCCGCAGCAGCAGCTCATGCAGATGCTTCAGCAGCAGATGGTGTCCGTCGGCGGGCACGCCAGCGCGAAGGTCGAGTCCGTCGAGATCGTTCCCAACACGATCACCAACTCCCTGCTCGTCTCGGCTCCGCCCGACGTAATGGACATCATCAAGACCGTCATCACCGACATGGAGAACCTCGAAGGCGGCGACGTCGTCGTCATCAAGCATGTCGCGCTCAAGAAAGCCCGCGTCGAGGACGTGCTGCCGCTGCTCCAGGAAATCTTCACCGCGGCCGGCGGCAATGCCCGCGGCGGCCGGCGGGGCGGTTCTCCCGCAAACCTCGGCCCCGTGACCATCTCCGCCGACCCTCGCACCAATGCCATCATCTTCGTG
>JALSRY010000429.1 GCA_026984555.1 Phycisphaerae bacterium | reverse complement strand
CCCGGGGTCACGCGAGATTCAACCCGTCGGCGGACTGCGCCGCCCCGCGGCCTGCGCCGACATCGGAATCGCACGCATCCTCCGCGGCCCAGCAGGCCACGACATGTCGCGGGCCTCCCGCACCCGTCCTCGCCAACGCCGGCCGCTCCCGCCGACAACGTTCGGTCGCATACGCACACCGCGGGTGAAACGCGCAGCCCGGGGGGGGATCGGCCGGGTTGGGCGGCTCCCCCGCGAGCACCGCCCGTGGTGGCGGCGCGTTCGGGTCGGGCCGGGTAGCCGCCGCCAGCAACGCTTGCGTATACGGGTGTCGGGGCGAATCGAACAGCGTCTTCGCCGGCGCCTGTTCCACGATCCGCCCCAGGTACATCACCGCCACCTCGTCGCAGAAATGCCGCACCACCGCCAGATCGTGCGCGATGAACAGGTAGCTCAGGTGCAATTCGTCCTGCAAATCCGCCAGGAGGTTGAGAATCTGCGACTGAATCGAAACGTCCAGCGCTGAAACGGGTTCGTCGCATACGATCAGCTCCGGCTCGAGCGCCAGCGCCCGCGCAATCCCGATCCGCTGGCGCTGCCCGCCTGAAAACTCGTGCGGGTAGCGGTCGATGTCGTCCGCCCCGAGCCCCACTCTCGCCAGCAAACCCGCGACCCGCCGGCGGCGCTCGGCCCGATTCGCGACCAACCGATGCACGCTCAGTGCCTCGCCGACGATCTGTTCGATCGTCATCCGCGGATTCAAGCTGCTGACCGGATCCTGGAAAACAATCTGCATCTTCCGCCGAACGCCGCGCAACGCCCCCGCCGACAGGTCGAACACCGGCTGCCCGTCGAACTCGACCGCGCCGCTGGTTGCGGGAATCAGACGCAGAATCGTACGCGCCAGCGTGCTCTTGCCGCAGCCGCTTTCGCCCACCAGCCCGAACGCGCTCCCGCGTGCCACCTCGAACGACACGTGCTCGACCGCGTGCACCTCGCCGCCTGCACGCACTGGAAAATACGTGCAAAGATCACGCACGCGCAGGATCGGCTCGGCCGCGATCGGTTCCGCGTTGGAAACGCTCACCACCATCATCGACCCCATCATACGGCGGGGTCCTGCTCGACCCAATCGTCCCCACCGCCTTCCGCCGACTGGTAACGCTGTCGGGCCGCTCGCACCGCGTCCACGAATGCGGCCACCTCCTGGTCGGAATCGAAAATCCACTCCAGCAGACATGTCGCGTCCTCCCGGCGCCGACGAAGCCGCGGCACCCCCAGCACCACCGACACGTCCGCCAGGTCGTCCCACGGAATGAAGTAGCGATTTTTCGGCGTGCGGGCCTGGATGCCGCGCGGCGTGATGGCGACGTAGCGATGTCCCTCGGCCAGCACCACGCGCAGCCGCGGCAGCGCCCACGCCAGCGAGCCGGCGGACACGAGGCCGCCGAAGAGCACCGACGCGCTGGGCCACTGGTGGTAGCGGATGGTCACTTCCAGCAAACGGTAGAGCCAGGGCGAAAACAGCAGCGTGTTGGCAAAAAGCAGGTAAATGTGCCAGGAACGCCGCGGACGCCAGATGCGCGTGTCCGCGTCATACTCGAACCCGCATTCGCTGCAACAACCGACGGGCAACGGCACGAGCGGGCCGGCGCCACATTCGGGACATCGGTCGGGACCGCTTACAGGCATGTGGGCATGATAGCAATCGCGCGAAAAAACGCGCCCCGGTCGCCTCCTGCGCGAAAAACCCAACCCCCCGCGCCGGCTCGCACCGTCGCCACCCGACCCGCAACACACCCCGCGCAAACGTGTTTCACGTGAAACACGTTTGCCGCGACACCCGCGCGACGGTCATCCACCGAAATCCACCTTCGGTGCTTCCTTGGCCTTCTCCTCGACCTTGAAGTATTCCGCCTCGGACACACCCGCCCAGTTGCAGAAGATGCGACCAAAGAAGCTGCGCCGGTAGGCGTTGAGGCGATGGACGGCATCGTTGTACTGCTTGCGGGCGTAGGCGATGCGGTTCTCCGTGCCCGCCAACTCGTCCTGGAGGCGCAGAAACCCTTCCTGGGCCTTGAGCTCCGGGTAGGTCTCACGCAACACGAGCAGCCGGGAGAGCAACCCTTCCACGCCACGGGCCGCCTGGATCTTGGCGGCCGGCGTCTTGGCCTGGAAATACTTGGTGCGCGCGTCGGCGATCGCGGTAAAGAGCTTGTCCTCGTGTTTGGCGTAGCCCTTGACGGTGGCGACGAGGTTGGGGATGAGGTCGTAGCGTCGCTGGAGGACGGTATCGACCTGGGCCCAGGCCTTCTTGACTTGCTCGTCAAGACGAACGGCCTTGTTGTAGCCGCTGATGGCGCAGCCACCACCGACGAGGCCGAGCGCGACGATCACGATGAGCACGCCGAGCAAGACGCCGGCAACACTGGAACGTTTTTTCATGGCGAGCGTTTCTCCGCAATGGTTACAGAACTTAGCCGCGGGATCATCGACGACGTTTCCGCATTTTGGACATCGTTTACCAGCCACCGCCGGCCCCTCC
>JALSRY010000428.1 GCA_026984555.1 Phycisphaerae bacterium | reverse complement strand
GACCTGACCTTCGGGCGTGCGCCCTACCCGGTACGTTGCGGGCACGGGCTGGAGATCGGTGCGGGCGAGGTCTACCCCGAGCTCAACTTCCCGCTCCCGCCGATGCCGATCGAGCCGGGAACCTGGTCGCGTATCGGGGAAATCTACGACGCCACCATCGCCGCGGTGCTGGAGCGGGCGCGTGTGCTCGGCGTGGGCGGCCTGGTGATCGAGTTCGAGCACCTCCCGCCGATGACCGTCCGCGCCGCCTGGGGGGCGGAGCTGACCGAGCGCATCGCCACGCGACTGCGGGCCGCTTGCGAGTCGTGGGGACTCAAAGCCGCCCTGCGGGTGACGATTGTCGATCTTCGTGACGGTGTCAGGCCCCCGCGACGCCGGCGGGGCGAGGCCTGGGAGCAGATGGCCGCGTCGCTGCGCGCCTGCGCCGCGGCGGGTGCCGACATTCTCTCGATCGAATCCACCGGCGGCAAAGAGGTACACGACGTCGCCCTGACGCGGGCGGACGTGGGCGGGATCGTTTTCGCGTTGGGAGTGCTCGCGGCCCGCGACATGGCCTGGTTGTGGGATCGTTTCGCCGAAACGGCCCGAGCCGCGGACCGCCAGGTGGTGCCTGGGGGCGACACGGCCTGCGGGTTTGCCAACACCGCGATGCAGCTCGCGGGCCAGAACATGTTGCCCGACGTGCTGGCGGCACTGGTGCGGGCGATGAGCGCGGCCCGGACGCTCGTCGCCCACGAACACGGCGCGCTCGGACCATCGAAAGACTGTGCCTACGAAAACCCGATCATCAAGGCGATTACCGGCTGCCCGATCAGCATGGAAGGACGCGCGGCGACGTGTGCCCATCTCTCGCCCATCGGGAACATCGCGGGCGCCGCGGCGGACTTGTGGAGCAACGAGTCGGTGCCCGCCCTGCGACTGTTATCCGGACCGGCGCCGCTGGCGTGTTTCGAGTCGCTGGTGTACGACTGTCGTTTGTTCAACACGGCTCGTCGACTCGGGCGGGCCGATGTCTTGCGCGATCTCCACGTGGCCAGCGATGCCGCCGGCAGCGCCCAGGCGGCCCTCATGACGCCCGCCGCGACGATCCGGCTGGCCCGCGCGATCGTCGCCGAGCAGGACGCCTACGCCCGGGTGCGGGCGGCGGGCCGGGTGGCGCTGGAGCTGCTGCGCGAGGGTCTCGCGGAGGGGCGTCTGGCGATGTCACCCCGCGAGCAACGCTGGCTGTACCGGCTCGAACGCGAGATCGAAACGCTACCCGCCGCCGACGACGAACTCCGCACCCGGGTCGCGGAGCGCTACGGCAACGTGTACGATCCGGTCGAATACGGACTGGAGCCATGAGGAAAGATGCCCGTACGGAAACCGAGCTGTCCGCCCCGGCGGCGGGCGACCCGACAGCGCCGCCTGCGGCCGTCGCCTTCGAGCTGTGCCGCTTCGAAGCGATGCACGTGGAACCCGAACGCGTCGCCCGGCTCGTGGGCGTGCGGGCCGACCGCGCCGTACACCGCCGTTGGCTCGAAATGATCGACCGGGCCCGCGCGACGTTGCCGCGGCTGATGCGCCCCCGGGCGGTGTTTCGGATCGATGCGGTGCGGACGCTTTCCCCGCACAAGCTCGTGTTGGCCTCGGGCACGGTATACGCGGGCGCGATCGGGCGTTTCCTCGCTCGGGCCGAATTCGTCGCGACATTCGTCGTGACGATCGGCTCGGCCGTCGAGCGTCTCAGCCGTCGCTGGCTGCGCGAAGGGCAGGTACGCGCGGGTGTGGTGGCCGATGCGGTGGCGTCGGAAGCGGTCGAACTGACCGCCGAGCGGTGCCAGGAACGCATCCGTGCGTGGGCGCACGAGCGCGGCTTCGAGATCACCCCCCGATACAGCCCCGGCTATTGCGGGATGCGGGTGGATCAACAGATCCCCCTGTTTGCCAGCTTGCCGGCGCGGCGGATCGGGGTGCGCCTCCAACCGAGCTTCCTGATGACGCCGATCAAGAGCGTGTCCGGGTTGATCGGGATCGGGCGGATCGATGCAGTGCGTCCGGACGACTATCCCTGTCGCCACTGCGACCAGCCGGACTGCATGCAGCGCCGGGCGCCTGCGGAATGAGTCCGCGCCGCGCGGCGACGGGGCGGGCGCCTGCGAGCGATGCTCACATGCGGAATGGTCCATGATGCATTCGCCGAGCGGATGGAACACCTGGGATTTTCGCGGGCCGAACCGCTTCGTCTGGCTCGAGCATGGCCACGTCCGGCTGACCGTCGTGGCCGCCGTCTGGGATGAACACATCAAGCCCGACGATCCGCGTCGCCGGCGGGGGGGCACACTGACCGATACGCTGCGGTGGCAAGACGTCGTGCGCCTCGGCCGGCACGCGCTGCTGGGGCTGCCGGCGGAGATGGAGTTCGCGACGCAGCGCGGGCGCTACGCACTGGAAGCGGCCAACCACGCCGACACGCTGGTGCTGCGCGTCGTTCCGCGGCAGACGGCCGGGCAACGCATCGTCTTTCTCTTGCCGGTGCCGGCGGATGCTCCCGTCGAGGC
>JALSRY010000427.1 GCA_026984555.1 Phycisphaerae bacterium | reverse complement strand
GTTGCCGGCGCAGGGGGAAAAGTCTCATAACAACCCGGCCTTGTCGTGACTTGCGCGACCGCACTGAACCCGCGACGCGCAACAGTCGATATTCCCTCCAGCCATGAGTGCGCCGCGGCGCAGCCAGGGAGACCGTCATGCCGGAAGAAGAAGTACAGGAACAGGAGCAGCCGAAAAAGAAGAAAAAGCTGCCCATCACGCTCGTGATCGTGCTGGCTGTGTCGGTGATCGAGGGGGCGGGGTTTTACGCGGCTTCGAAGATGTTTGGTGGCGGGGCGCAGGTGGCCCACGGGGCCGAAGCCGAGGAAGGCCACGTGATGGAGGGTGAGGAGGCACAAGACAGCCCGGCCAGCGTCGAGGTGCCGGTGGTCGAGCGGTTTCGTGTTCCCAATGCCGACGGTGGCCGGCAATACATTTACGATTTCGATCTGGCGATTACGGTGCCGAGCTATCGCGAGGACGAGATCAAGAAGGTGGTCGAGGAGCGTAAGGCGGAGATCTGCGACCGGCTGGGGCAGTTGATCCGTCGAGCCAAGCGCGCGCAGCTCACCGAACCGGATCTCAAGACGCTGCGGATGCAGATGAAGCACGCGCTGGGTGAGATCGCCGGCGACCAGGAAGCGATCAAGGAAATCCTCATACCACGTTGGGTACCGATCCGGGGCGATTGACGCAGCACACCGGGGAGCCCGCATTCTGGACCGTGCAGGGAAGCACACGCGACGCAAGGATGTGACGCCAATGTCCGACGAAACCAAGCACGACGAAGAACAGGCCACGCCGCCGGCTGAGGACACGCCGTCCGAGAGCTCGCCGCAAGATGCGCAGGTTTCCGAGCCGGCCGAAGGTGCTCCGGCGTCACCGGAGGAGGTTACGCCGTCGGCGCAGGTGGACGCTGACACGCCGGCGGATTCCGGTGCCGAGGGGGCAGCGAGCGCCGGCGCGGAGGGCGCGAGCACGGAAGCGGGCGGCGAATCCGCCGATGAAGGCGGCGCCGGGGCCGATGCCGAGAGTTCCGCGATCGATGCTGACGAGCTGGCCGCCGTGATGGCATCCGCGGGGGGAAAGGCGGAATCGGGCCAGGGGGCGGACGGTGGCGCGGTTTCCGTCGATGACGTCGAAGCGGCGATGGCGGCGATGCTGGAAGGGGCCGACGGGTCCGCGCCGGCGAACGATCCGGCCGCACAAGCGGTTCCGTTCGAACCGCCGGACCTTTCGGTGGAGGGCGGGGCGGCGGACACGTCCCAGATCGACCTGCTCGACGACGTGGAGCTCGATGTCAAGATCGAGTTGGGACGGACGGAGATGTACATCGAGGACGTGCTGGGGCTCGGGCCGGGATCGGTGGTCGAGCTGGACAAGGCCGCGGGCGACCCGGTGGACATTTTCGTCAACGAACGGCTGGTGGCGCGGGGTGAGGTGCTGATTCTCAACGATAATTTCTGCGTGCGGGTCAACGACATCATCAGCCCGGTACCCGAACTCGAAGAAGACAAATGAGCGTGACGAGGCCACGGATGGCATGCGTGATCGTGGGGCTGTGGCTGGTGGGAGGCCTCGCGCGGGGCGAACCGCCGGCTGCGGAGAGCGGGCGTGCGGTGCCGGCCCGGCCCGCGTCTGCGCTCGAGGACGCCTGGTCGGTGGTGGAGCCGAAACCCGCGCCGGCCCGGTCGTCGAAGACGGCCACGTCTTCCGCGGCCGCCGACGCGCGACTTCTGCCTCGCTCGGGACGGCACGGGGCGGGGGCGGTGCTCAAGCCGCGTTCGCCGCAGTCCGGCACGACATGGATGCGAACGATCGGTGCGATGGCGGGTGTGGTCGGCCTGATCGTGTTTCTGGCGTGGGGTTACCGGGCGGTGGCGGCGGGAAACCTCGGGTTGGTGGGGCGTGCGCGCCGGCCGGGGGTCATCGAAATCGTCAGCCGCACGGCGCTTTCGCCGCGTCAGTCGCTGTACCTGGTGCGGGTCGGGCCGCGGATGGTGCTGGTCGGACAGAGCCAGGAGGGCCTGCGGGCGCTCGACGTGATCGACGACGCGGACCTGACCGCGCAACTGGCGGGGCAGGCGGTCAGCCGGCAGGCCGGCGGCAGTGTGGCCGCGTTCCGCGAGTGCCTGGAGAGCGAAGCAGAGGAATACGACGAGTCCGCGCGGCCGCGGCGGCGCGGCGGTGTTCGGCGGGAACCGTCGCTGGACGAGCTTCGGCGGAACGTGCTGGCGACGATCGAGCGGCTCCGGCAGTCGGGAGCGCCGGGATCGCGCGCGGGCTGAGGGTTCGCGGGTTCCGGTCGCCCGACGCTCGCTGACTTCGGGGGGCTTGTTCGGCAACGCGGGCGGCACGGGGGCCACTGGGTGCACTTCGGTGCCACGGGATTGCAATCGCGGCGGAGCCGCGGAGAAAGTGTCACGGAGGACACATGGCCGGCGGGGCGAACGGACATCGCGGGAACCGCGGGTGGGGCGGAGGCCCCGGCCGGGCGGGTGGTTTCGCGATGGCGGCGGTGTTGGCGCTGGCGTGGTCGGCGCCGCGAGCCGTCGCCCAGCTCGC
>JALSRY010000426.1 GCA_026984555.1 Phycisphaerae bacterium | reverse complement strand
GCCATTGGCGATGCCGTCGCCACCAAGGTTCCACGAGTCGCCCAGCTCGAGGCCGGAGCCATCGTTGAAGCTCAGGGTGCTGAGCAGACCGAAACCGTCATCGTCATCGGTCGCAACGAAGAAACCGGCGGCGTCGTAGACGCCCAGCTCGCTGTCGGAAACGCCGGTGCTGTCGTTGGTGGTGATGTCGATGTAGGCCACATCACCGATGGTGAATTCGTACCAGACCACCTCCCCGGCGCTGAGCACGCCAGACACGCTTGTGTCGCCGGTCAACGTGCCGAGGTCGATCGCGGCCGGCTGCGCGAGCACAGGGACGGCCAGCGCAAGCGCTGCGATCAGAACAAGACCTTTCTTCATGCCAAATCCTCCTCACTGGAACTACTGGAACCTCTTTGCGCCACAACGCATGGCAAGCAAATTGAACACTTCTCTCCCGTGCCTCATCCGTGGCTGCAACAGCGTGGTGTGCGCGCTCCCAAGACGAACGCGCCAACAGAGGTGAACCTCATCCCGCTCCTGCACTCCTGTCCCACGAGAAGCACCTTCCGAAGCCAAGCATCGGGGCCAAAGCCAGAAGTGGGGCGACCCCTCGTGCCCATTTCAGATACGGCACCCTCGCGTCCTGTACCTTGAATGCTAATCCGCCATGACCACTGGCGTCAAGCCTTTTTTCACAGAGAAGACGTTTCAGGTGGGCAGAAACAATCCCTACAGACAACGTCCGATATTGCAACCGTTGCGCACGCCGTTTTGTCGACAGCATGGCGGGAGCCCCTGAGCCGAAAAACGCGACCCCCGCCGATGGCCTCGGCGCCCCCCACCGCTCCCGTCGTGTGGACATATCGCCCGCACGTACTGGCACGGTTTCTCACGCTGTCCCCTCGTCGAACAGGCCGAGCAAGTCTTCGATGCCGACCTCGGCGACACGCTTGCGAACCAGGTCGGCCTTTCCCACGCGCTCGGCAGGACCAACGCCGACCACGCGCATCCCCGCCCGCTGCGCCCCTTCGACGCCGGCGGCAGCATCTTCGATCACCACACACCGCGCCGGCGGGAGCGCGAGCCTGCGAGCGGCTTCGAGAAAAACGCCCGGGTCCGGCTTGGACTTCGGCACATCGTTGCCATCGACCACGACATCGAGTAGCGGACGGATGCCCAGACGTTCGAGAACGAGCCCGGTGTTGCGGCTCGACGACGCCACCGCCACACCCACACCGCGTTCACGCAGCGCGCGTAACAGGTTTTCCACGCCGGGCAGCAAGTCCGCGGGAGTCATGCGGCGGACGCGCTCGATGTAGTTTTCGTTTTTTCGGCGGAGAATATCCTGTTTCCAGGCGTCGCTGAAATCGGCGGACCGGGAACCGAGGATGACCTCGAGGCTTTCCGGCCGGCTCAGACCGCGCAGGGACTCGTTGACCTGCCGATCGAAAGGGATACCGAGCTGATCCATGAGTTCCTGCCAGCTCTGGTAGTGCAGCTCGGCGGTGTCGGTGAGGACGCCGTCGAGGTCGAAGATTGCGGCGTGTTGGATGGGCATGCGTATCTCACCAGGCGTTGGGAGCGGTTTTGTCCGGTTCGGCGCCAACAACCTGTCCGCGGCCAGGGATCATCACGCTGACGAAGATATTGACAACCAGAGCGACCACGAAGGCCAACGGGAGGTTGTAGACCTCGACGCCGGTGGCGCCGGCGTCATAGAACTGCGGCCAGAGAATCGCGACGCCGAAGCCGGTAAGCATGCCCGCCAGGCAGCCCGCGTAGCTGGCCCGTCTCCAGAGCAACAGCAGCAGCACCTGCGGCCCGAATGCCGCCCCGAGCATCGCCCACCCGTAGGTAAGCACGTACTTGTACACGTTCACGCGCTGGTCCACCACCATCGCCACCGCCAGCAACCCGAGGCCCAGGACCGTGAGGCGGTTGACCCACGGGTGGGCCTTCCGGCCGCTGCGGTCGAAGATGCGCGCGTAAAGATCGTTGGCAGCGGAACTGGCGGCGACGACGAGCTGGCTGTCGGCGGTCGAGCAGATCGCAGCCAGAATGGCGGCGAGCACCAGCCCGGACAACACCCCCGGCAGCAGGTGCATCGCGGATATCACCAAGCTCATTTCCTGGTCCGTCTTGAGCGCCGCCGCCCAGGTCTCGCCCGACTCGAACATCGCCCGGGCGAACAACCCCACGGTCACCGCCCCCCAATAAACGCACAGACCCCACACGAACGAGACCAACCCCGCCACACGCACCTCGCGCCGATCCTTGAGCGCCATGAAGCGGACGAGCACGTGCGGCTGGCCGGGATAGCCGAAATTGATCCCCAGCGCGTTCGAACCCAGCAGGAAGCCCACGAGCGCCAGTCCCCCGAGTTGCGGCCAGAATTTCAGCAGGTAGCCCACCGGCTCGTGCGCCGCGGTTCCCCCCACCTCGGCAAGCTGGGTATGCAAGAAGACCAGCCCACCATGCGTAATCAACAGGTAGATCGGAAAGAGGACCAGGGCGCCCACCATCAGGAGTGCCTGGAGAAAATCGGTCCAGCAAACGGCGCGAAACCC
>JALSRY010000425.1 GCA_026984555.1 Phycisphaerae bacterium | reverse complement strand
TTCGCTCGGGAAACGGCGCCACGAAAAAAACCAGCGACACCTGAAAGCAGCCGGGAGCGGTCAGGTCCGGGCGCTGCGGCCCCGTACCCGGGCGAGCCGGAGCACTTCCTGGACGAACTCGCGGAGCTTGTAGGTGCCGACGCTGCCGGCGGTTCCGCCCTGCGCCTCGCGGCACAACGCCGCGAGCAGTTGGGCATTGGGCATCGTGGGGTCGCCGACGCGCGCCAGCGATCCTTCGAGGCTGATGTGCCCCTCCGCTTCGAGCATCCCGACCGCCAGCCGGGCCTCCTCCGGCGAAAAACCCAGCTTTCGCACTGTGTCTTGCAACTGCCCGCGCGTGATTGGAAACTGCATCACCGTTCTCCGAAACCGATGAAATGACACTTGATCCGGCCCAGCAACCGCTCTGATTATAGGCCGCCCGCCGGGACAGCGCACCCACAATCTCGTTTCTGTCGGCAGGGCATCAGGGCAGGCGCAAGGCCGCCGGTTTCGGTCTTTCTCCAAAATGTGAGCAACACCCGGGAGGTCCACCGGATGGAAATCCGGTGCCACAGGGCATCGGGAAGACCACCGGATGCAATCCGGTGCCACAGGGATATGGGGAGATCCACCGGTTGCAAACCGGTGCCACAGGGTAGTCCACCGGATGCAATCCGGTGCCACAGGGCATCAGGCATCGGGAGGACCACCGGATGGAAGCCGGGGCCACAGGATTAGGGGGAGGCCGCCGGATGGAATCCGGGGCCACAGGGCATCGAGTTGGTGATTGCCTTGGCAAATGGGCGAGGGGCGGCGTCTCCGCCCTTTCGCGTTCTTGCCGGTGCGGGTAAAACATCGGGAACGGCGAGCGTGGCGGCCGGTACGCCCGGCCGCTGCGGCGCAACCCAGACTCGATTCCGACCAAGTGGAGATTGCCGCAACGGGCTCGTGGGGGTGATTGTCACTCCGCCGGCTCGCGGCGGTCCGCACCAGGGGACCGGGGCCTGCCGGCGGCAGACCCGCATCACTGGAGAGAACCACACCATGAAACGAACCAAGCTGACCTGGCCCGCGTGTATGTTCCTGATCCTGACCGCCTGGATGGCAAGTGCCACGCGCGCGGGGGCGCAGTCGCCTGCCGTGCCCGACGGGACCAAGACGCACCACCTGATGCGCATGGCCGACATCTGGCGCGACAAGATCGTCTTCACCTACGAGGGCGACTTGTGGCTGGTCTCCGCCCGCGGCGGGATGGCCCGCAGGCTCACGCGCGACCCCGGCATGGAGGTCTGGGCCAAGTTCTCACCCGACGGCAAGCAGATCGCTTTCACCGGCCAGTACGACGGCGGGCTCGATGTATACGTCATGGATGCCGCCGGCGGCGTGCCGCGGCGATTGACCTACCACCCGGCCATGGACCGCGTCGTCGGCTGGTGGCCCGACGGCAAGAGCGTCGTCTTCCGCTCGAACCGCGTCTGGCCGTCGCGCGGCGAGGAGGTCTACAAGATCAACCTCGACGGTGGGATGCCGCAGCGTCTGCCCGTCGATCGAGCCGGGCTGTGCTCGATCTCGCCGGACGGCAAGTCGATCGCCTACAACCGCATCAGCCGCGAGTCGCGCACGTGGAAGCGTCACCGGGGCGGCACCGCCCAGGACATCTGGATGGGCAGCTTCGCAAAACGCGACTACCGCAAGATCATCGACACCGACTGGACCGACAACTTCCCGATGTGGGGCGACGGCGCGATCTACTTCAACTCCGACCGCGAGGACGGCACGCTCAACCTCTACAAGTACGACGTCCAGACCGGCAAAGTCACGCGGCTGACGTTCTACAAGGACTACGACGTCAAGTATCCCTCGATCGGCCCCGAGCACATCGTCTTCCAAGTCGCCGAGACGCTGCACGTACTCGATCTCAAGACGGGCAAGACCCGCATGGTGCCGGTGCAGATCCCCAGCGACCGCGTGCCCATGCGGCCCGAGCTGGTCAGCGTACACCCCTCGAAGGGTTCTTTCGGGCTCTCGCCTCACGCCAAGCGGGCGCTGATCGAGGCCCGCGGCGAGATCCTGAACTACCCCGTCGATGACGGCGAGCCGGTCAACCTGACGCGCTCGCCCGGCACGCGCGAGAAGAACGCCGCCTGGTCGCCGGATGGCAAGTGGATCGCCTTCATTTCTGACAGAACCGGCGAGGAAGAGGTCTATCTCGTGGACCAGAAAGGCCTGCGGCCGTGGAAGCAGCTCACCCGCGGCGGGTTGGGCTACCGTATGCAGCTCGTCTGGTCGCCCGACAGCAAGTGGCTGATTTTCTCCGACAAGTTCATGCGGCTGAACCTGGTAAGCGCCGCGACCGGCGAGCGGAAGGTGATCGACCACTCGGACTACGACGACGCGTGGGAACGCTGGGGCATACAGGAGTACACCTTCTCGCCCGACAGCAAGTGGATCGCGTACACCAAGATGGAACAGAGCATGTACGAATCGCTCTTCCTCTACTCGATCGACGAGGGGACCGCGCACCGGCTTACCAGCGACATCACCGCCGACTGGAGCCCGTCGTTCTCGCCGG
>JALSRY010000424.1 GCA_026984555.1 Phycisphaerae bacterium | reverse complement strand
CAAGCGGACGAAGCGGGGGGCCGGCCAATCGCCGGGCAGCTTGATGGGCGATCCGCCGGCGTTGGACGACGATCCCACCGAAGTGCTGGCGATCGACGAAGCCTTGCGCAAGCTGGAACGCGAGGCCCCGCGACAGGCCGAGATCGTGATGCTGCGTTACTTCGCGGGGCTGAGCACGCGCGAGACGGCGTTGGCGATGGGTGTGTCGGTTCGGACGGTTCACTATGACTGGCAGTTCGCGCGGGCCTGGCTCCATCGCGAGCTTGGCGGCGAGGGTGCCCCGATCGGTGGAGCGGATGCATGAATGCCGATCGGTTGGAACGGGTGGAGCGCATTTTCGTCGAAGCGCTCGATCTGCCGGCGGGGCAGCGCGAGGGTTTTCTGGCGCGGGCCTGTGGCGGGGATGAAGCATTGCGGGCGGAGGTCGAGTCGCTGCTGGCGCACAGCCGCGCCGCGGGCCCGGAGTTCATGCATGTTCCTCATGAGGGGCTGGGCGTTTGTTCGGCCGAAACGCTCGATGTCGGCGAGACGGCCCGTCCCACGTCGGGCGATGCGGGGGCAGGGGCGGCGGTCGAAATCGAAGGTTACGAGATCGTACGGGAGCTCAGCCGGGGCGGGCAGGGGGTGGTGTACGAGGCGATCCAGGAGTCGCCGCGGCGTACGGTGGCGATCAAGGTGTTGCTCGACGGGGCACGAGCTTCGCGGGCGCTGCGGCGGCGGTTCAAGCGTGAGATCGAGCTTGTCGCGCAGTTGCGCCACCCCAATATCATCTCGATCTTCCACTCCGGTACGACGCGCGACGGTGCGCGGTTCTATGTGATGGACTATGTGTCGGGTCAACCGCTCGACCGCTACGTGCGCATGTGCCGGCTGAATCTGCGCCAGACGCTGGCGTTGTTGGCGACGGTCTGTGACGCGGTGCAGTACGCGCACCAGAAGGGTGTGATCCATCGGGACCTGAAGCCCACGAACATCCTCGTCGACGATGAAGGCGTGCCGCGGATTCTCGATTTCGGCCTGGCCAAGCCGCTCCAGACTCCCAGCGAGACGCGCATCTCGATCAGTCGCGAGATCATCGGCACGCTGCCGTACATGGCTCCGGAACAGATCGGCGGCGAAGTCGAGGCGATCGACATTCGCACTGACGTGTACGCGCTGGGGGTCATTTGTTACCTGTTGCTGACCGGACGCCACCCGTACCCGGTGGATGGGCCGATTACGGACGTGTTGCGGCACATATGCGATTCGGCCCCGTCGCCGCCGAGCCGGGCCTGGCTGCGTGGTACGGGCGTGGCGCCGCGGGCCGGCGGGCGGTTGCGCGGAGACTGTCCGATCGACAACGAGGTCGAGACAATCGTGCTCAAGGCGCTGGCCAAGGAGCGTCAACGCCGTTACCAGAGTGCGGGCGAGCTGGCCCGCGACATCCGCCGCTACCTGGCTGGTCAGCCGATCGAGGCCAAGGCGGACTCACCCGCGTATGTGCTGTGGAAGCAGGCGCGGCGTGCCTTTCGGCAGACGCCGGTGGCGGCGCTGGTCATCCTGGTGGCGTTGTTGACGCCCGGGCTGCTGGTGGCGTTGTCGTTCTGGCACCAGGCCGTGCGTCAGCGCGACACGGCAAGGGCGGCGATTCACTTCCTCAACGACGACGTGTTCGGTTCGCTCGATCCGGAGCGTTCCGGCCGGGATGTGGACTTGAGCAACATTCTCGATGCGGCGGCGGCGCGGATCGAGGACCGCTTCGCGGACGCACCGCTGGCCGAGGCGACGATTCGGCACACGCTGGGCAATTTCTATTGCAGCCTGGGCGAAAACGATGAAGCCCTGGGGCAGCTCGAGCGGGCGATGGTGCTGACGAAGTCGGTGCTCGGCGAACGCGATCCCGCCGTCGCCGACCTGCACATAAGCCTGTCGCGTGTCATGGAGAACCTCGGGCGCGATGAGCAGGCCGAGCAACACCTCCGGGCCGCGTTGGCGATTCGTACCGACATGTTGGGGCGGGATGCCCCGAGGACACGCGAGACCATCAGCCTGCTGGCCGATTTTGCCGAGCGACAGGGCAACCTCGAACTGGCGGCGATTCTGCGCGGACGGATCGGAACCACCGGCGGCTCGGCTCCAACGGCCTCGATCGATACGCTTCGACACCGGCTCGAAGACGCCCGGCGACGGCGCGGCGAGCACCACCCGGAGGTGGCGGTACGGTTGGGCGAACTGGCAGATGCGCTCGTCGCCGCGGGCCGGCTCGACGAAGCTCTACCGCTTTACGAACAGGCCCTCGCGATCTGGACGGAACAGCTCGGCCCGGATCACCCGCGGGCCTGCGAGACGTTCGCCAAGCTCGAAGAAGTGGCCGAGCGGCAGGGAACACCCGAACGCGTGGAGGCGATCGTTCGCGATCGGTTGCGACGGGCCTTGGCCAGCGGCGACAACCCGCGTTTTCTCGCCCGGGCGGCGTGGGATGTCGCGAAAAACCCGCATTATCCGCCAGAACTCTACACCCAGGCGATCGAAGCCGCCCGCCGCGCTTGTACGCTGCGGCCGGAAAACGGGGCGTTTCTCAACACGCTCGGCGTCG
>JALSRY010000423.1 GCA_026984555.1 Phycisphaerae bacterium | reverse complement strand
CAGCGCGTCGTACTGGGTGTAGAAGTTCTCGACCCACGGCTTGCTGTGGCAGTTCAGGCAGACGTCCTGCATGTTGGCCCGCCGCACTTGCCAGGGCAGATCCTTGCCGGGCAACCCCATCTTGGCGTCGGCCACTTCGGGACGCACCGAGGTCTTCGGCCGGTTGTTCCAACTGATCCGCGCCCCGATGTCGTGTGTGACCGGCTGGCTCTTGGTTGCGGACATGTGGCAGGTCGCGCAGGTCGGCGCGGCCCAGTAGTCTTCGCCGACGATCCACTTGTTGGAGTGGAGGTTCATCTTGTCCTCGTTGGCGAAGAACAGGATGCCGTGCTTGGACTCCTCGTAGATCTCTTTCTGCGGGTGGTCGGGGCCGAGGTGGCACTTGCCGCAGGTATCGGGATGGCGCGCCTGGGCGACCGAGAACGAATGCCGCGTGTGGCAGGCGTGGCAGGAACCTTCGCTGCCGTCGGGATTGAGGCGGCCGATGCCGCTATTGGGCCAGGTGGCCGCGTCGGGGCGCCCGTCGGCGCCGATCTTGACCTGCGAGCCGTGGCACTGCCAGCAGCCGTTGGCGGCCGAGGCGGAGACGCCCTCGGGGAAGCCGATCGTCTTGAACGCCTGGTTGCCTTCGACGACCTCGGCGAGCACGTTGTCGAGCGAGCCGAGAATCCGGCCGGCCTTGGCGTGGTGCGAGCCGATGAACTCGGTCATCTCGCGGCTGTGGCAGCGGCCGCAGTCTTTCGGCGTGACCAGCACGGCGATCGTGAAGCCGTAATGGTCGAACGCGTCGGAATCGGATTTTTCCGCACCGTGGCATTCGTAGCAGGCGACATTGGCCCGGTAGTGCTTGCTCACACCCCATTGCTGGTATACGACCGGGTCGGTCTTCTTGTGACACGCGATACACTCCTGGGATTCGTCGCTGACCGTGGGCAGGCCGATGGCCTGGGCCGCTGCCGACGAAACCCCCACCAGCGAAAGCACCAACGCGCTCACGCCGCACCAGATTCCAACTTTCTTCATCCTGAACCACCTTTCCGTTGACATAAGAAGCTCCCCTTCTCAAGACGCGCCGGAACGCGCGGGATGCGCCCCGGATGTTTCAACCTGATCGGACACCAGCCGACCCGACAATACAGGAACCGTAACGCGAACAAAAATCGTGTACAGCAGCAAACCAAACGCCCAGATTCCCAGGCAGACCAGGATTTCGTTGAGCGTCGGTTTGTATTCGACCATTTCTCCCAGCGGCGAGGGAATGAACGCCGGCACGATCAGCCCCATGCCCTTCTCGATCCAGATGCCTACGATCATCAACACGCACGCGAGGTTGAGGTACTTGAGGCTGCGCGCCAGCGGCAGGAACAGGATCACCATCGCGACGAGATTCATCGCGATCGACGTCCAGATCCACGGCACGAGGGCGTGGTATCCGCGCAACCCGAAGAACAGGTAGACCGTCGAGGCCATGTGTGCCGAGTGGGTGTAGAACTCGGTAAACAGCTCGCAGCCCAGGAGGAACATGTTGATCGCCAGCGCGACCGTGACGATGTTCCGCAGCAGGGCCAGGGCCTCGTCGGTGATCCGGTACGCGGTCGTTCGGCGGATGATCTGGAGCGTGATGATGATGAACGCCGGGCCGGCGGCGAACGCCGACGCCAGGAAACGCGGGGCGATGATCGCGGAGTTCCAGAACGGCCGGCCGCCCAGGCCCACATACAGGAACGCGGTTACGGTGTGGATGCTGACCGCCCAGCCGATCGCGACGAACACGAACGGGATGTAGAACACGAAGTGGGGCTTGCGCTTGCGGTAGGAACAGTAGATCAGGTAGCCGCAGATGTGCAGGTTGAGCAGCAGGTAGCCGCCCAACGCTACGACGTCCCAGGTCAGCATCGAACGCGGGAAATTGAACCGCCAGAAAATGTGCATGAAACGATCCGGCCGGCCCAGGTCCACGTTCACGAAAGCGAGGCACATGATGATCGCGGCGACCGCGAATAGTTCGCCGAAAATCACCAGGTCGTGCAGCTCGTGTTTGCGGTAGATATAGACGGGGATGACGAGCATCACCGCCGCCGCCGCCATACCCACCAGGTAGGTGAAGTTGGCGATATAGAGTCCCCACGAAACCTGGTCGGTCATGCCTGTTTCGATCAGGCCGTGTACGAACTGTTTGGCATAGGCGTTCACGCCCAGCAGCACGACGAACGTCAGCACCAACATCCAGAGCTGGTAACGCCAGTCGCCGACGAAGCTGACGCGGAAACAGCGGCCGAGAAAGCGGAAGTACTCTTTCATGCCTCACCCCCGGTCATGGGCGTTCCGGGCAGCGCTGGCCCCGTTGCCGAGGTCTTGAATGCCGAGAGGGGAATGTCACGCGGATATTCCTGGTCGAAGTAGTAGAAGAAACGCGGCAGCGTGCCGACCTCCTGCTTCAGCACGAACACGTGCTTTTCAGCCAGGATGCGGGCGACCTCGCTATCCGGATCGAGCAGATTGCCGAACTTGCGCGCCCCGACCGGGCACACCTCGAGGCAGGCGGGCCGGCGGCCTTCGCGCGAGCGCTGGAGGCAGAAGTGGCATTTCTCCATCACCCCGCGCATCCGCGGCCGATTCGAAAGGTACGCCATGTCCGGGTTGAGGCCGCACGGGTTTTCCGACTTGGCTTCGTCACGGGGAAAGCCGGGCTTGGTGAAGTTGAACCGCCGGGCCCAGTAGGGACACGCGGCCTCGCAGTACCGGCAGCCGATGCACCAGTCGTAGTCGATGACCGTTACGCCGTCGGGCTCTTGCCACGTCGCCTCGACGGGGCAGACCTTCACGCAAGGCGGGTTGGCGCACTGGTGACATTGGATGGGCATGTAGTAGTGGTCTTCGTCGGGAACCGTGGGGCGGTCGTAGTGGTGGTTGCCGCGCTCGATGTCCACACTGCCGCGGGGCATTTCGAGCACGCGGATGTACTGGATTTGCGGGCTGCGGCTCTGGTTGTTCTCGGCGACGCAGGCGTAGACGCACTTGCGGCAGCCGATGCAGCGGCCGAGGTTCAGCGCGTAGCCGAACTGGACGCCGTCGATCGGTTTGACGTCGCGGAGATGGGGAGAGAGCTTGTACTCGCGTTCGACTTCCTTGCGGATCCGGGCGAGTACCTTCTTCATCTCCTCGGGCGTCATTTCCTTGTAGTGCTTCTGGAGGAACTTTTCGAGCGTGTAATCCTCTTTGTCGATGTCCTTGAGCGGGCTCAGGGCCGCCGCGAGCGCCGCCACACCACCGACCGCGCCGAGGGTTCCGCGGAGGAAACCGCGTCGGGTCACTTCGGGGGCCACGGGTTCCGGTCCGGTTCCACCACCGGTTGGGTTGTTCGCCGCACTCATCAGTCGGGAACCTCCTGCTTCGGGTGCTTGCGCTGGTTGAGGATCTGTTCGGTCACGCGCAGCGCGTGGCGTAGCGGATCGGCCTCCTCCTCAGCCGTTTCGTGTTCGGCGGGGTTGCCCATCCGCAAGGTGTGGGGCGGGGGCAGCGGCTGGATCGGAGACATGGCCGGGATCCGCGGGGTGTGGGGGTTGTGGCACTCGGTGCACATCAGCCGGCGGGCGGGGCCGCGGGACGTGTCCCAATAGCCGAGCACCTTTCCGTGCATGCCGAACAACCAGTCTTCGTATTCCGGGCCGTGGCACTTGGCACAAAGCTCGACCACGTTGTTGTACGGAATCGATTTTCCGCCATAGAGCACCAGCCGGTTGCGGTTTTCGGTGTCGTGGCAGTTTCGACAACGGTCGTTGATGCCGTGGTTGAGGCGCACGTGTTTGTGCTGGAGCAGCCGCTTCGGAGTTTCCTCGCGGGGCGGGAACAGCGAGTGGCAGTCCATGCACTGTCGCTTGAAACCGTTGATGAGAATGGTGGGGGGGTCGTGAAGGATTTCGCGCCTGGGGGCGGTGCTGATGGCGGAAGCGGGGACGCTGACCGCCTTGGTGTGCGGGATTTCCGCGAGGTCGGGCCCCGCGAGGAACCAGTACACGAGAACCAGAAACGCCGGCCCGATGAGGAATCCGGCCCAACTCCCCGAGCCGCCGGATCGGCCATGCTCGTCGTTGCTCATGGAGACGCACTCCCTGTCGATGAGTTCTCGCCAGGTTGTTCGAACCGTCAAACGCTGTCGCAAACATCTGCGGACGACCGCCCGTCCGCTGATTTGAGTACGGTTTCAGGATTCGCCGTTCGTATCGTCGCCGGTCTCGTCGGGGCAAAGCGGCGCATTATCGGAAGATTCGACGATCAGGTCCGCGATGGTGCAGCTCCGAAACGAATCCTCGATCAACGCGATCGCCGCGTCAAGACGCCGGTGCAGCGGACAGAGCTTGATCGAATGAGCCGCGCGCCCCAGCGGGCAACATTCGATGCGCTGAATCGGGTCGACCGCGTTGACCACTTCCAGCACGTTGAGCGTCTCAGGTGACTTGACCAGCGTGAAACCCCCGCCGAGCCCACGCTGTGAACGGACGATGCCGGCTTTGCCAAGCACCTGCAAGACTTTTGCCAAATACCCGGCGGGAACAGCCGCCCAGCGCGCGATTTGCTCGGCGGTCTGGGCCTGATGGGGACGCGTCGCCAAACAGAGAACCGCGCGGAGCGCATAATCCACTGTTTGTGAAAACACGTCCTGAGCCTCCCTCGGGACAATCGGATATCTATATCTAAATATACACCATCAACCGCGCCGTGCAAGCTGCCTCGCAACATTTATCTGATAATCTGGCTATCTCGCCCGCTGCCAAAGGGGCGACGCGAATTATCGGAACAGCAACGAAGCGGGCCGATCGCCGTCGTGACGCCGATCGACCCGTCTGATAACCGAACAAGCAGGTCCTGTCGTTCGTGCCCCCGCTAGCCCCCGTAATGCGCGAGCAGGATCGCGAGGTCGCTCAAGTCGACGCACCCGCTGCCGTCGAGATCGGCGGCGGGGTCGAAGTTGGGATCGCCGGCGCAAGTGTTGTACGCGGCCAACAGCAAAGCGAGGTCGGCGAGATCGACGTCGCCGTCGCCATCGATGTCGCCGGCGACTGCGCAGTTGAGCGTGAAGAAATATGCCGAGCCGGTCATCTCGCCGAAATCTTGATTGTCGGGCGCGCCGATGAGAGCCCACCCGTTGCTCAGTCCCAGCGCGTACGCGAAATTGTCCCCCATATCACCATCTGAGGGCAGCAGCTTGGCCTCTTCGCTGAAGCCACTGCCGGTATCGCGATAGAGATAGGCCGAGCCCGAACTGTCGCCGTTGTCGTCGTCGGTGTCCGAACTGGCCAGGAGGAGGTCGCCCTCGGCGTCGATCCACCAGCCGAAGCCGTCGCCCGGGAAGCGGTCAGATGCGGTGATCTTCGCGGTTTGGGTCCATGCGGAACCGTCGTAGTCAAAGGCGTATACCGCGCCGGACGTATCGTCGTCGCCGTAGGCGCCGCTGAAAATGCGGTTGCCGACGATACGCACCGAGACGCCGAGCTGGTCGTAGGTGGCGATGTCGTTGCTCACGAGTGTCGCTTCGTGGTTCCAGTTGGTTCCGTCGTAGCGGTACACGTGGACCGCGCCCCCGTCGGTCACGCCGGCGTCGTCGCCCAGCGAACCGACCGCGGCGAGATCGCCCTGGATGGCGACGTTGTAGCCGAAGTAGTCGGTAACGTTCGGAAGGGGGGCCAGGAGCTTGGCCTCCTGGTTCCAGTCGTTGCCGTCGTAGCGGAAAATGTACGCCGCGCCCGCGAAGGGGGCAGCGCCGCCGTCACCCCACGCCCCGATGATGGCTACGTCGCCGCTGAGATCGACACGGTAGCCGAACCAGGCGTTGGGCAGCGGGTCGCCGGCGACCAGCTTGGCCTCCTGGTTCCAATTGCTGCCGTCGTAGCGGAAGACATACGCAGCGCCGGCGGACGAGCCGTTGTCGCTGTCCCACCAGGCGCCGATCAGGATCACGTCACCGTCGATCGCGGTGCCGGTACCGAAGGCGTCGAAGGCTTCGCCGTCGGAAGCGACGAGTTTGGCTTCTTCGACCCAGGTCGCGCCGTCATAGCGGTACACGTAGGCGGCGCCCGCATCTTCCGCCATCGTGTCGTCCTGGGGGGCGCCGACGACCGCCAGGTTCCCGTCGATGGCGATGCCCAAGCCGAACGACAGGTCGCTATGGGCGTCGCTGGCGAGCACTTTGAGAAACTCCTGCGGGTCGCACTGGGCCCGCGCCGCCGGAGCCACGAGCTGTCCCGCCGCCGCCAGAACCGGCAGCACGATTGCGAAAACACGAGTCATTGTTCCGTTCCTCCTTTTCCCCCGAATCGCGTGTGATGGAAAACCCGAGTATAGCATGGGACGCCGAAAACCGTCCGCCGGACACGCGAGAGATTGTGTGGAGTTTCGCGCCCGGGCCGCGGGTTCCTGGGCGCAGGCGTGATCGTCGAGGTTTTGGGACGAGCAGGGTTGGGGCAGATGAGCTGCGCGCGGTTACGGACAAGCGGCGTCGTAAGCCGCCAGCAGGGCCGCCAGGTCGCTCAGGTCCACGTCGCCGTCGCGGTCGATGTCGCCGTCGGTCCGCTGGGCGCCGCTGGTGGTGCCGTAGTGCGCCAGCAGGATCGCCAGGTCCGAGAGGTTCACGAGGCCGTCGCCGTCGAGGTCTTCGAGGCAGCCGCCGGCCAGCAGGATCAGATCGACCGCGAGGTACTCGTCGGCGTCGAGGTTGCCGTCGTTGTTGACCGAGGCGGGCACCTGCATCTGCCAGACCAGCGCACCGCCGTCGTGATTACCGTAGACCCCGACAGCGAGATAGACGATCTCAGGCAGTTGGCCGAACTCGCCGGCGAGGTCGAGCGTGCCTTCGAGCACGCCGGCGCCGGTTCCGCTGGCCGCGCCGGCCGCTCCCTGCGTGTCGTACCAGGCGACGTAGTCGTTGTCGTTCTCGTCGGCCAGGTAGGCATCCCAGGCGGCGATCGTGCCGGCCTTGGCCCAGTTGGCGCCGCGCGGCGGGCCGGGCGTCTCGGCGACGTAGAGGAAGTGGTCGTAGCCCTCGCCCGCGTCCTCGGTGGCCACGTAGAGCACACCGGCCTCGATGCCGGCCCACAGGTGCATCGAGCCGTTGGCGGCCAGCAGCGTGGCAGCGGGATCGAGCACGCCATCCATCTGCCAGGTACCCGGCTGTCCGCCGACGACCGCGAAGTGCCAATCGGCACCCCCGTTGTTGTCCCAGGTGCCCAGCCCGTCGTGGAAAACCATGTCGAGCTGCGTCGCGTCGGGCTGCACGAAGACACTGGCGGTCCATAGACCGCTGTTGGGATCCCACGTCATCGCCGGATCGGGGTCGATCACCGGGTTCCAGCCGTTGAAGCCGTAGTGCAGGTAGACCTGCGCCGCGCCCAGCAGTGGGCCGCCGGCGGGCTGGTAGCGGATGGTGACGCTCTGGCCGGCGATGGCCGGGTCGGGCTCGATGGTGACACGCTGCCCGCCGCTGCCGCCCTGTCCGACCCACACGTGCTGAATGTCGGTCTTCTGCACGTTGCCGGCGTCATCGACGGCCTCGACGTAGTAGTCGATGAGCACGTCCTGCTGGCCGGTGATCTGCGCGCCGTAGCGGGTTGCCCGATAGGTCGCGTCCAGCACGCCCGGCGGGGGAGAAGGCAATTGTTCGGCGGTCATGGCCACGGGTTGCCAGGGCCCCACCTCGGGCCCGCCGGCGTAGGTTTCGTTCTGGATCGAATCCAGCGGGTTGGTGCCGTCGTTGTCGATGCGCCAGTAGAGCGTGACGCTTTGCAAGCCGCCGGCGTCGTCGGCCAGCGTCCAGACCTCGAAATCGCTCGGCTCCGGCTCGCTGCCCCATTCGTAGCCGCCGGGGTTGTATGGCTCGCGCTGCGGCAGGAAGACCGTGGGGGGGGTGGTGTCGGGCTGGCCGGCGATCACCGCGTCGGCGAAGACCACCGCCTGGTTGCAGGCTCGGGTCACGTTGCTGTCCCAGATTTCGGTGCCGTCCCAGTACCAGTAGTCGCTCGCCTCGGCACACAGCAGCCAGTGCCAGGCCCGCTCGGTGTCGCTGCCCGTCCCGAGCCACACGTTGTGCATCGACGTGGTCGGCGACACGGCCTGCGCGGCGAATACGCGGTTCTTGGCGGCGGTAAGCACCGCCCAACTGTTGATGTCCGGGCTCCAGCCGCCGGCGTCGGGGTCGCCCAGCCACTTCTTGAACTCGGGATCCCCGTTGTCGGCCCCGGACCAACTGCCCGGTTCGACATGGATCACGTCATCCGCGGCGGGCGGGAAACGTTCGAGGTAGTCCGCGACGGTGGAGATATCGTAATCGGGGTCGCCGCTGACCCAGCTCACCATGTTCTGGAAATTGCTGTGGTAATAGGACTCCGAGCCGCCGCCGTAGTTGTCGCCGTCGTGGTGCAGCATCACGAACATGGGATGGGCCGGGTCGGTGTTGTACTGGATGTACTGGTCCATCACCTGGTCGTAGAGGAAAGCGCCGTAGCCGCCGCGTGCGTCTTCGTTGCCCTCGTAGCGTGCGGCCGGGACGGCGATCATGCGGGTGGTCGCGCCGCTTTCGGGATCGACGTATTGCACGTAGTGTGGCTGATAGCCGAACGGGGCGCTGACCGGGCTGGGGGCCCAGATGTTGTTGAGCTGGACCCAGGCGCCGCCGGTGGTGGCGGGGTCGGGGTTGATCTGGTCGGCCGGGTTGGGGGTGAACAGTCCCGAGGCGTTGGTGTGGGGATAGCCGGCGCAGGCGCGGTCGAAATGGATATTGTCCACCAGCACCCAGCTCAGCCCCTCGGCCACCAACGAGGGGATCATCCGTTCGGAGAAGGCCGTCTCGGGCGGGAAGATGCCCGCCGAGTAGCCGCCGCCGGCCCAGGTCTGCTGATAGACGTGGCGGTGCAGGGCGATCTGCATGCGGCGGTCGAGGTCGTCGAGCAGCGGCATCAGCGGATGGTGGTAGCCGAAGGCGACCAGGTCGAGGCGGCGGTTACCGAGCGTGGTGAGGTAGCCGCGGGCGGTGTCGTACCCCCAGTCCCAGTTGTTCCACATGCCGCCGTTGACGCCGGCGGCTTCGATCGCGTCGAGGTTCTCGATCAGCGAGCCGGTGAAGCTGACCTGCGCGCCAAGGTGTGCCAGGCCCAGGCCGGCCTCGATCGCATCCTTGGGCCAGGTCGTGTACGGCCCGAAACGCTGGTTGTGGATGTCCACGACGCTGTACGAGAACCGCCCGGCGGCGTCGGTTTGCACCGGCGTCTCGTAGGGGTAATAGATCGGCTGGTGCATGTGCCAGAGGAAGCCGACGTGGATCGGTTCGTGGGCGCCGGCGGAGACGGCCGTCGCCAGCGTGAGCACGCACGTGATTGCACAGCGCATGGGCTTGCTCCCGGAGCGTGTCGGCGGCGGATCAGGCCGCCGGCGGGTTCGTTTCGCGAACCGCCCGATCGCTTTCGCGGCGAATGCGAAACCGGCTACGGACAACTGGAGCCGTAGACGGCCAGCAGTTGGGCGAGGTCGGCCAGGTCCACGTCGCCGTCGCCGTCGAGGTCGCCGTCGGCCGGATCGGCGTTGGTGCTGCCGTAGTTGGCCAGCATGATCGCCAGGTCGCTCAGGCCGATCTGCCCGTCGTCGTCGAGGTCTTCGGGGCAGGGATCGTAGGGCGGATCGTTGTAACGCAGCACGAGCAGGCCCATCTGCGGGATGGTCACGTAGGCCGACTGGCTGAAACCGTCGTAGGGGCCGCCGGTCGTTTGCACGCTGCCGCCGTTGCCGATGCCGTTGCCGTCGTATTCGCTGGCCTGACTGTTGAGCAGCTCGTACCAGGTGCCGGCCTGGGGGAATCCGATCTGGTAGCCGGCGTAATCGTTGTTGCTGAAATTGGCGATGACGACGATTTCGTTGCCCGAAAGATCCCAGCGGTGCCAGGCAACGACGTCGGCGGTGTCGTTGACGTGGTAGACGTCGACGCCGGCGTTGCCGCGCAAGGCGCCGTTGGACTTGCGAACGGCGATGGCGTCCTTGAAGAACTGGTAGATCGCGGCGTGCTGGGTGAGCAGATCCCAGTTGATGCGGTCGGCACCGCTGGGGCTGCCGCCGCCGAAATCGGTGTCTTCGAGCCACTCATCGCCCATGAAGATCAGCGGGATGCCGGGGGAGAACAGCGTCAGGCCCTCGCCGAGCTTCATGCGGCCCTTGGCGTAGATGTCGTCGTGCGGCCAGGTGGTGTCGATCGTCTTGACCAGCCGCTGGCCGCCGCTGTCGGGCCAGACCTCGTCGTGCGATTCGAGATAGTTGACGACGTAGGTTCCCGACAGGTAGGCCCCGCTGCCGTCGATGATATCGGCGACGGCTCCCATGTTCGTGTTTCCGAACGCCGCGTCGATGATCGCCTGTCGCAATGTATCGGTGAAGTAGTCGTTCCACTGCGAGTCGAAACCGGCACCGCCCGCGGAGGTCGGTGTCGTGATCCACGGATCGTCGGGCAACTGCTCGGCCATCGTGATCTTGTGCACCGCGCGGTTGTCGATCTCGTCGTTGAACGCCTGCATCAGGCCCCAGCCGCTGCCCTGGTAGAGGGCCATGTACGAGGTCGCGTCCATGCGGAAGCCGTCGGCCCGGAACTCCTCGAGCCAGTACAGCGTGCTGTCGAGGAAGTAGTCGCGTACTTCGGCCCGGTCGAAGTCGGCCTGCGAGCCCCAGGGCGTGTCCACGGCCGGGTCGTCGAAGTAGATTTGTGTGCCGTCGTAGTACCACAGATAGTTGTCGGTCGCCGAGAAGTGGTTCCAGACGATGTCGAACACCACCGCGATGCCGTGGGCGTGCAGTGTGTCGATCATGTACTTGAGATCGTCGGGGGTGCCGTACTTCCATTCGGGGGCCCAGACGCTGACCGGGTTGTAGCCGGCGGAGAAATCCCAGGGAAACTCAGTGATCGGCATGACCTCGACGACGTTGATACCCAGGTCGACGAAATGGTCCACATGGGCCGCGACGTCGCGGTACGTGCCGGGAATCGCGCCCGATGCGACCGGGTCGTTGCGGCCGGAGAACGTGCCCACGTGCAGCTCGTATACGATCATGTCCTCCGGCGCCGGCGGCGTGAAATCACCGCTGGCCCAACCGTAGCGGAATGCGTCTTCGATGTGCGTGTTGTAGTTGTCGCTGGGGTTGAGCGACTTGGCCCGCGCGTCCGGCTTCCAGTTGTTGCCGTTGAAGACGTACTTGAATTGTTGGCGGTCGCCCGCGCTGGGCACGTAGGCGACGAAGTCCGCGCCGTGCCTGGTCATCGGGTTGGCGGTCGTCGACCAGCCGTTGAACTCGCCGGCGACGGCGGCGGTGCCCGCGTCGGGCGCCCAGACCTTGAACACCACGCCGCCCGGACTGACCCGTGTGGCACCATAGGGTGCGTGGCTGAGCGTGTCGAAATCGACCACGAACCCGCCATCGGTCGGCGGTCCGTCGGACATGCCGCTGACGCTGTAGTAGTCGGTGTCAGTGCCGTCGGTCAGCTCGATGTAGTAGCTCAGGCTGCTCGCGGCGGTGGCGGATACGTCAGCCGCCCAGACGGCGTACGGACCGCGGTCCTCGACCCAGTAGGCGTCGTAATAGTGAACCGTGCCGTCATCGACGACGACGCGGGCACTCGTCAGGTCGAACTGGTAGGCCTGAAAACGGACCTGGAACGCTTCGCCGTTTACCGGGCAGACCGGCCGGCAGTCGAGCCACTGTACGTGCGAGATGCCGTCCCATTCTACGTTGTTGTCGTTGGCCGCCGGCGTCAGCAGCAGCATTATCAGCCCGAGCGAAGCGATCATCAATCCTACTCCATGCTGTAAATCCAGTGAGTCTCTTCACGCTGCGCGAAGTCGCCACAACGTGCACGCAGGACGGCGTTTCGTCCGGCCGGGTGCTGCCGGT
>JALSRY010000422.1 GCA_026984555.1 Phycisphaerae bacterium | reverse complement strand
CTCAGCGTCTCGGCGTTTTACGTCTGGTACGCGCCGTGGCGCAGTCGGCGGCGCAATGCCCCGAACCCGCCAACCCTGCCGCGACCCCACCTCTACCGCTGGATGGTCAAGTACCACTTCAAGATCGGTATCTGGACCGCGGCGGTCTTGCTGGTCATCGGCTCGACGGCGGTGTTCATGCGGCCGCCGCTGATCGCGTTGCTCGCGGACGGCGCGGTGCCGCGGGCGGCGTATCCGGGGCGCCTCCCGGACAACCCGTGGCACGAACGCATCCACAACGCATTGTACGACCCGGTCGCGCAGACGTTGTTGATCGAAACGACCGATGACGGATTCTGGCGTGGTCCGGCGGATTTCTCACGGCCATTCGCGCGGGCCGATTTTCGCGCGCCGATCTTCGTCATGGGCACGACCGTTCTGGAGCCTTACGGGCAGGGCGGCTTCCTCGTCGGTTCGTTTTCGGGCATCTTTCACGTGGAGCGCGATACGGGGCGTGCAATCGACTTGGTGAGCGGGCGGCCGGCGGGCCACGTCAGCCGCTTCCGGCCCGCGAGCCTCATGGCCGACGGTTTCCTGCGGCTGCCTGATGGGGACGAGTTCGTCGCTACGCACCACCGCGGGTTGATTCCGCTGGCGGGGGTGCGCCGGGAAGGGCGTTTCCCGATGCCGGTCGAAATGGCTCGCGAGTTTCGCCTGCCGTTGTGGAATTACATGTTCGAGCTGCACAACGGGCGCATTTTCCGCGATCTGGTGGGCGTGTTCTACGCGCTGATCGCTCCGCTCGGGTCGATCCTGTTCGTGCTGATCACGCTCACGGGCATCTACGACTGGTGTTACCTCAAGCTCACCTCGCACCGACACAACCAACCCGAGAGTTCCCCGGCGGACCCCCGGGAGCGCTGAGCCGGCAGATGGTGGCGGGGCTTGCCGCGCCCCCATCCACGCTATCCGGGCAAGTCAAGGTGATGATCGATCCAAGCGAGCAGCTTCCGGGCGAACGCGCGCTTGGACACGGGGCGGGCGTCGTCCTGGCCGGCTCCAAGCGGGACACGCTCGCCGGCAGCGGTCAGGACGGTCGCGGCTACGTGGGTCGCCCCCATGGTCTCCAGGGGGTTGGCGACGATGGCGTCGAGGCGTTTGCGGCGGAGTTTCTCGGCTGCCCGCCGATCGAGCTGCGCGGCGTCTTCGAGGGCGAACCCGATGACTCGCTGGTCGGGTCGTTTGCGCTGGCAGCAGGCGGCGACGAGATCGGGAACGGGCTCGAGTTCGAGTACCCATGTGTCGGCGGTCCGCGGCAGCTTGGTGCGCGGCACCGCGCGGGGCCGATAATCCGCGACGGCCGCCGCCATGATGAGCACGTCGCACGCCGGAAAGTGCGCATCGAGCAAGCGTGCCAGATCGGCGGCGGTCTGAAAGCGGAGCAGAGCGACACCCGCCGGGGGTTTGACGCCGACGGGCCCCAGCAGCAGCGTCACCGACCAGCCGGCGTCGCGGGCGGCCTCGGCCAGCGCGATACCCAAGCGGCCGCTGGATCGGTTCGCCACGTATCGGACCGCGTCGATCGGTTCGTGCGTCGGTCCCGCGGTGATGAGGATGTTTCTCGACGTGTTCACGGCGCGCCCCTCCGATGTTCGCTGGCCGGCGCCAGCGCCGCTCGTAAGCGTTCGGCAAGCTGCTCGATCACGCGGCGCGGGTGCAACGCGAAGAACACCTCACGGTCACGGGCGATCCGGTCGCATCGTGCCCGGCGTTCCACGTCTCGCCACCCGCGTTCCAAGGCCGCGGCCTGTTCCGGGTCGGAATGCAGCAGTGCATGGTTGACCTCGCGGAGTTCGAGGAACACCCGGCGACGGGCGGCCCGGTCCGCCGGCCGCGCGCGGCGAAGTGCCCGGGACTGCTGAATCAGGGACGTCCGCCGCTCGAGCAGTGTGCTGGGCAGGTTGGCGAGGTGGCGTTGGGGGTTGAAATGCAGGTCGCGACGGTTGCGGCGAATCTGTGCCAGCGTTTTATCGGAGATGTCCGAAAGCGGCAGAGGGAGGTAGGCGGTGGCGGAAATACAGCACGCGGCCGGTAGCGGCGTGCCCCAGAACCGCCGGGCGAAGTCCTCGGTCATCTCGTCGTACTTCGCGCCGCCGATGCCGTGCACGAACAGGTCGGATACCAGGAGGCGTGTGAACGCGGAGAGGATCAGCGCGCGGGGCAGTATCTGCCAGCCGGCGCGCTCGAGCGCCCAAGGGGTTGCGTGTTCGCTCGCGCGACCGAGCCGCGCCGCGTCGTCTGCGCCGGCGGGTTGGTCGTCAGCGAAGAACTCGACCCGCCCGCCGTGGATGCGTACAAACAGTCGGTGGCGGCGTTGCCCGGTTCGGCGGATCCAGAACGGCAGTTCGACGCGATCCCGCTCGATGTTCAGAACCGGCGCGGGTCGCTGCCTGTTGCGCACCTTGTGGCGGATTCGATACGCGCGTTGCGCCGCGTTGTAGCATTCGGCAAACTCTCTCCCGCGCAAGACGATGTGCGCCACGACTGCGCGAAACTCGGGTGTCCGCACGAGCGACGAGACCCGCAAGTGCACGGGGGA
>JALSRY010000421.1 GCA_026984555.1 Phycisphaerae bacterium | reverse complement strand
CGCCCAGAAACGCGACGCCGCGCGCAAAAAGCACATGAATCGCCTCGTCGGGGCTCATGTGAACGGTCTGGCGGATGCGCTCTCGCCAGCGGGTGACATCCTGGGGCTGGGAAGGCTGGCCGGCCAGCTCGGCCAGCGTCGTCCAGACCTGCGGATCGGTGAGCGCTGTGAGAATGTCCTCGGCCTGGTGGGTCTCGACGAACAAGCCGATGTCGGCCGGGACATAACGCGCCAGCGAATCATCCGCCCGCCCGCCCGCGACCAGCAGCCCTACGACCGATATTCCCGCAAACCACGCGCGGCGGCGGCGTTGATGCCATGTCGAAGTTGGGTGGTCGGGGTTCACGATGAGCGCAGTTTACAGCGAAAAGACATTCGTTTCGCCGGGGGCCGGCTCGGCTTTTTTCGGCTCTTGCGGAAGGGGGGAACCACCCAGCCAAAAACCGAGCGGATTCCGCGTCAACGCCTCGCCGAACGAGAAGGCGTCGTCAAACAAGGATGAGGCGGCATACTTGGCCAGCCCGCTGACATCCTGCTCGAGATGGGAACGTGCCGCCAACATCTCGTTGGCTCGGTTCGTAAGCAGCGCGAACATCGCCTCGCGATCCTTCGTGTCGATCGCGTGCTGTACATGATCGAGAAACTTCCCACGCTCGGCGTCGGCTACCGGACCGGACGACCGCGCTTTCGGCTGCCAGAAACCACTCACGACCACCGCGAAAACGATGACAGCGGCCGCCTGGAGAACGACGGCGGCGACAATCGTGAGCCGTCGGCGACGGTGTCGCCGCGCCGTAATCGGCCCTTGGCCGATCTGACGCATCACCCGGTCGCTGAAATCCTTGGACAACGCGGGCTGGTGACCGTCGCGCGAGATGATGTGCTCGCACGCTTCCATCATCGCGAGCTTCTGCTGGCACAACGGGCAACGCAGCCGATGGGCGTCGAACTCCAGCCGCATCGAGCCGGACAGCTCACCGTCCAGGTACGCATCGAAAAACTGTTCAGCTTCCGAGCAGTTCATGACTACGCGTCCGATGGCTCGCCCGAAACTCAGGCGGATGACGAGTCGCCCAGGTGACGGACCGCCAACCAGTCCTCCACCAATTCGGCGCTGAGCAGCTCGCGCAACTTGCGCCGACCGCGGTGCAAGTGACTCTTCACCGTCACCGCGGGAATGCCCAAGACTGTGCCGATCTCGTGACAACTCTTACCCTCGCGGTAAAAGAGCAACACAGCGCTTTTCTGCGGGGGAGAAAGCTGATCCACAGCTTGCCAGATCAGATCCCGCAGTCGCCTCGCCTCCTCGCTGTTGGCCAGCCGCAGGGCTGCATCGGCCTCGCCGTCGCCGATGTGCGAGAAGTCGGTTTCGCCCGACAGCGCCTTCTTGCGTCGCATGTTGTTGAGGCACAGTCGGTAGGCGATCGTGAACAGCCAGGTCGAAAAAGCGTAATTCGACGAGTAGCTCTCCAGCGACTCGTAGGCCTTGATAAACGCTGCCTGGCACAAATCCTCCGCTTCGTGGTGGTTACGCACCATCCGCCAAACGAACGCAAACAGGCGATCCTTGTACGCTTCCACCAGCTCGCGGAATGCGTCCGCCTGCCCACGTTTCGCGCGGGCGATCACTTTGGATTCCTCACGTCGCGTCATGCACGCTCCCGTGCGGCCGAGTTCCGGGGCGATGTGCATCCGCCGCACACTTATAGTCTATCGTGTTTTGCAAGTTGCGGCGAATAGTTCATCCATTACACTTCAAAAAACCGCGATGAGCAAGACAACGCCTCCAACCCCGACGATCAAGAACAAGAAGGCCCGCTTCCATTTCGAAATCCTGGAGCAGGTCGAGGCCGGCATCGCGCTAACCGGCAGCGAAGTCAAGAGTTTGCGCAACGGAAAGGCTTCGTTGGACGAGGCGTTCGCCGTCATCCGCAACGGCGAGGCCTTCTTGCGGGATTGTAACATATCTCCTTATCCACAAGCAGGTTACGCACAACACGCCCCCACACGCGAACGCAAACTGCTGCTCCATCGGCGGGAGATTCGCAAACTCGCCGGCAAAGTTACCCAGAAAGGGCTCACCCTCGTGCCGCTCAAGCTCTATTTCAACGATCGGGGGATGGTGAAAGTTCTTATCGGACTCGCGCGCGGCAAGAAAACCCACGACAAACGCGAAGCAATCAGGAAACGCGAACACCAGCGCGACATCAAACGCGCCATGCGCGCCCGCTGACCCCCACCCCGCACGTCATCACGCCACGCCAGCCCACCCGCGTCTTACCGCCGGAGGTGCGGCCGGCGCTCTCAGCCGGCCACAAGCTCGCGCAGCCGCTGCTCGGACTGCGCGCGAATCTTGTCGTGCAGGCTCTCGCCGTGGGCGTCCATCGTGACGACGCACGGGAAGTCCTCGACGCGGATCTTCCAAAACGCCTCGGGAACGCCGAGGTCGAGCTTGTACACGTCGAGCACCTCCTTGACGCTCTGCGCGATGTACGTCGCCGCACCGCCGATCGCGTGCAGGTAGACCGCGCCGTGTTCCTTGCAGGCGGCGAGCGTTTTTTCGCGCATCCCACCCTTGCCGATGATCC
>JALSRY010000420.1 GCA_026984555.1 Phycisphaerae bacterium | reverse complement strand
CGAATCCGAAAAGCCGTATGCGTGAACGACGATGTCCCCCGGCGTGAGCACCATGTAGCGGCCCTGCTTGCCCGCACGCACATCCTGGATGCAGCCGACGTGCTGGCGGGCGCGGTACTCGACCAGGAAGCACAGATCACGCGATCCGGGCCGCCAATGCAACGCCCCGCCGACCGAGGTCTCGTCCGCCGGACGCTCCAGCTTGCGAACCGCCGGCTCCTCGCCCGTCCACTCCGCCACGTACACCTCGTTGGGGTAGCCGTCCCAGCCGACGGTGAACGCCAACGCTTCCGAATCATCCGACCACGCCAACTCCTCGATCCACCCGTATGGCGAACGCACGTTCTTGCGGTAGAGATCGTCGGGCAGGGTCGTGATCTTGCCCGTCTCGGCGTCGAACACATCGACGCGCGACCAGCCTTCGTTGTTGATGAGCACCTCGTCGGGCGTGGTGTGCATCGCGATGCGGCGCTGGTCGGGCGAGACCACGAAGCCGCGGATGTATCGGCCGTCGTCCACCAGTTTCTCGGTTCGCCACGTGCGCAGGTCCAGCTTCCAGATTTCGGATACCTTGTGGCTGCCCGGCGTCGCCGTGATGATGTCCTTGTGCTTGCTGCGCAGCGATTTCCAGTCGTCGATATCCTGGTCGCGATGGGTCAGGTAGTAGAGCGTCCGGCCATCCTTCGAGAGCGCATAACCCGCCAGCCCCTTCTCGAAACGTGTCAACGGCGTGAGGTCCAACCCGTCGGCCCCGATCCGCCACACCTGGGTCGTGCCGTTGTAGGGCGGGGAGTCTTCACCGGCCCGGCGGCGGTTCGACAAAAAGTAAATCCACCGGCCATCGGGGCTCCAGTGCGGGCTGCGGTCGGACGCCGGGTCGAACGTCAGTCGGCGTGGGGACGGGTTGACCACCGTCGTGACCCAGATGTCCGGTGCTCGCCGGTCCGTGGCTTCGTCCCAACGCAGGTCGGTATACGCCACACGCTGCCCATCGGGCGAAAGCACGCACCCCGTGATGATCGAGACCGATGCGTAATCATCGACCGTGATGTCGTGATCGCGTGTCGGCGGGTCGGCGATGCCGGCCGGTACCAGCAACGCCAGGGTCGCCAACGCCGCGACATGCGTGCCGAGAAAACGTCGGCCGGCGCCGGGGCGATCGAGCTGGCGGGGCCACCGACGTGCGGGTTGGACGGGCTGGGAACGGTTGCAACGCGAACCAAGAATCATGATCTGCACGGCTCGTCTCCTGTACGTGCGTTTGCGGGCTCGAAAACGTCATTCTCGGCGTGCCGGCCGCGTTCGGCAAGCCGGCGCCGACCCGGGTTTCCGAAGTCCGTCCGCCCGCCCGAGCAGCTCCCCCACGTCGCCGCCGGCGAGGCCGGCCTGCGTTTGCCCTGGAAGCAAAACACGAGCCGGCGCGATTTGGTTGACTTCACGCGGGCGGTGAGCTAAAAATGTTGCGGGTTCCCACCTCGATGATTCGCGGCGTAAGCAACGCTACGGGCCGTGGTTGCCAGTCGCGCAGTACGGGTCGATTTCAGGAGGTGCCGACATGGCCTCGCAGCCAGTGCGCCCCGCTTCGGAAGCGGATTTCACCTTTCAGGTCGCCGACCGTTCCACCGACGACCTCAAGGTCACCGGGTTCGAGGGCGAAGAAGGCATCGGCCGGCTTTTTCGCTTCAAGGTGTTTCTCTGTTCCGACGACCGCGAGATCGACCTGGATTCCCTCGTCGGCCGCCCGTGTACGCTGCGCATCCGCGGCGGCGCGGGCGATCGGTTCGTCAACGGCATCGTGCGCTTGTTCGAACGCTGCGGCGAAGGGTCGTCGCTGAGCTATTACGCCGCGGAAGTTGTCCCCGCTCACTGGCTGCTCACGCAACGTCACCGGTGCCGCATTTTCCAGGAGAGCAACTGCGCCGACATGACCGCTCCCGGCATCATTCGGCGGGTGCTCGACGACTCGGGGCTGGATCCGGAAAGCTACCGTTTCGCGACCCAGGGCAGCTACGCCGCCCACGAATACGTCGTGCAGTACCGCGAATCGGAGATGGATTTCATCAAACGGATCATGGAAGACGAGGGGCTGTTTTTCTTTTTCGAACATACCGAGGATCGGCATGTGATGGTCATCGGCGACAGTCCGGTCGCCCACACGGACACGCCGAACCAGTCGGAATACGCGTTCCGCACGCGAACGGGAATGGTGACGGAGCAAGATCAGGAGTACGTGTTCGAGGTTCGCGATGGTCGCGCGATTCAGCCGGGAGCGGTCACGCTCCGCGATCACGATTTTCGCAAGCCCGCGGACAAGCTGCTGACCCAGCAGACCGCGGACCGCTTCACGTCGCTGGAATTCGCGGATTATCCCGGCGGATATCAGGAACGCGACGTCGGCCAGCGGATCGCACGCGTTCGTCTCGAGGAGTTCCAGTGCGGACGCAGCATCCAGACCATGCGGGCCGCGGTCCGGACCCTCATGTCCGGCTACAAGTTCACGCTCAAGGAACACCCCGTCGAGGCGCTCAACCGGGAATACCTCGTCACACACATGACGCACCGCGCCCGCCAGCCCCAGAGCGCCCAGGA
>JALSRY010000419.1 GCA_026984555.1 Phycisphaerae bacterium | reverse complement strand
AGCGTCTCGACCAGCAGATCGCGCATTTGCCGCAGGAAACGACCGCGGCCGAATTGCCGGGCATGCGCGTGCAGAACACGAGCGTCGAACGTCGCGGCTTCGCAACGCAAGATGGCATCCATGAGGCAGTCTACCGTTTGCCGCTCGAACCATACGCCGGTCAGGCCGTCCACGACGCTTTCGGTCGCTCCACCGACGCCGAAGGCGATCACCGGGCACCCGTGGCCCATCGCCTCCACCGGCACGATGCCGAAGTCTTCCTCGCCGGGAAACAGGAGCGCCCGCGCCCGCCGGTAGTGCGCCTGCACGACCGCTTCGGGCTGGTAGCCGGCGAACTGGACATACGGATCGTCGCGCTCGCGCAATCGCCGCACGTCGGGCCCCGCGCCGACCACGACCAGCCGCCGGCGCAGCCGCCGGCACGCGGCCACCGCCAGATCGAGCCGCTTGTAAGGCACATGTTGTCCGACGCACAGGTAGTAATCGTCGCGGGGGGCGGTCGCGGGTCGCTCGGGAAGGTCCACGGGGGGATAGAGGACGACGGCGTCACGGTGATAGTGCCGTCGGATGCGGGCGGCGACGTGACGCGAGTTCGCGACAAAACGATCCACGCGATCGGCCGCCGCGCGATCGACCCGCCGCAGGCGTCGTACCACCGGCCCCCAGAACGGCCGCAACAACGCCGGCAGCGTGTCCCGGTACGTTCCCGCCAGGTCCCACGCGTACCGCATCGGCGAGTGGCAGTAGCACACGACTCGGCTCCCCCCGGCCGGCGTCATCGCCTTCGCGATCGCCGCGTCAGAGCAGACCACGAGATCTGCCGGCGGGAGCATCATGCGCCGCGCCGCGGACGGCATCAGTGGCAGCAGCTTCGGATAATGTCGCGCGACGCCTGGCACGTGCTGCAACCACGACGTATGCACCGTGACCGCCTCACGGTCCCAGCGTTCCCACGCGGGGGCGTCGGGCGGCGTGTGGAATCCGCCAGGATCGTACACCAGCGTGTACACCGGCGCCCCGGGCAGCAACGCACGCAACGCCTCGAGCACACGCTCACCCCCGCGCCGCCGCACGAGCCAGTGATGCGTCAATACGGCCGGGCAATCGAGCGGTTCAGCCTCCTGGACCGCCGATGAGCGGTTCGGACCGGGTTCGTCGGCCGGTGGTGTCGCGGAGGCGGGGGCGCCGTCGTGGGTCATGGCAGGGGACTTCGGACCGGTTGACTCATGGACGCTTCCCCAGCCGCGCTTTTTCGCCGGAGCTGAGCCCGGCGTAGAGAAGCATGTTGCGGACAACCTCCAACGACGAGGCCGGCGCAAACCCCCGGCAGCCAAACACCGGCGTGCCCAGCAACCCCGTGCTCAGATCCAGCGGCGAGTAGACCGCCACGGCCCGCCGCCCACGCCGGAACGCGCGCAGCGGGGGCAAACGACGACCTCGCCCCGGCCGGCGTACAGCGCGGCGATAACCAACGCCTCGCAGCGGCCGCGCACCGGGGATGCCTTCGCCGGTCAAAATCGGGTCGTCGGGTTCCAGGTACGCGGCGGGATGCCCCAGAATCGCGCGCAGCTCACGCTCGAACGACCGTGCGAATGCGGTCGAGCCGCCCGCCGCATCCGCCAGCAGCGTTCCCCCACCGGCCAGGAACCGGCGCAGGCCCGCCCGTTCGCCCGCCGTCAGCTCGAACGCCCGGGTGCCGGTCATGTACGCCACCCGGAAATCCTGCAACTCCGTCGAATCGAGCGCGACGTCCGGCTCGACGAGCAGCCGCGTCGCGGCCGTGTTGTTCATCCACGCCGCCAGCCGTTGCCAGCCGTAGCGCTCGATGTCCCAGTCACCCGCGTAGTGGACGCGGGCCACCTCGATCGTGCGGCGAATCCGCACGGGCCGGGCGACGATGGTCGGCGTTTGCAGCCGGCTGCGCACGATGTGCTTGTCGGTAGCGTACATGTAGACGTTGCAGCCCAACCAGAACTCGCGTGGCGTGCTCCGGACCCGGTACCGGTTCCAGGCGTCGGCGACATCCTCCTGGCACAACAACAGCAGCGTGCGCACCCCGTTGGAAACCGCCAGCACCTCCGGCGGCTTGGAAATCGAAAACTGCACCTCCCCCGTGAACAACGGATGCGTCGGCGGGAGCGCCGCGAGGGCATAGCCGGGAAACATCTTGCCCGCGAGCGCGCGGATCGACGCCGCGAACGCGTGGCCTCCCCGTTGCACCACCGCGAAAATCAGCCCCCCGCGCCGGCTGTACTCGCGAAGCCGCTCCACCTGGGCGTCCGTCGGCGTCCACGCATCGTGCCCGGTCAGGTACAGCACCGGGGCTTCGAGCAGGTCATCGAGTGTGCCATCGAGCGAGACGATCTGCCAGTTGAGCAGCCGTTCGAATGCGTGTTGGGCGTAGCGATCGAGCCCGGCCACGTCACGCAGGTAGCGGTCCCAGTCGCCGCCGAAATCCAGCTTGTTGAACAACAGCGGCGCCCGCCCGTGGCAGAGAAACATCAGGGCGAAGCAGGTATCACGCAACTGGTGGTTCCAGCTCCCGTCGTCACGCTGCGTCGAAAGCAGCTCCGCCGCGCCGATCCGAAACCAGTCGCGCCCACGCAGGTACTTGCGACCGCTCGCCCGGCCGACCCGCTCGACCCCGTACAGGTAATAGTATTTCCACTGCTGGGCACCGTGAGGGTTCTCCGTGCTGAAGTTCCGGCCGAGCCAGTCGAGTCCCCGGCCGATCGCTTCGTTCACCGGCTGGGCTTTCTTGCCGCGGCCGCCGGAATGCAGGTGATCGAGTACCACGTAGAGCGTCGCGAGCCCGGCGGCGGTCATGCTGCCCGTGCTTTGCTGCTGGTCCTGGTAGGTCCAGCCCCCATCAGGACGCTGGTCGGCGAGCCAGTGCTTTTCGGTCTGCGTCCAGTATCTCTTGAGATCGCCCGCCCGGGCGCCCGCTTCGGTCGCCATCCACACGCCCAGCACGCCGAACTGGCTGTTGGAGTTGTCGTACCAGCCGCCGCGAGCTTCCTGCATCGAAAGATAACCGTAAGCGCCGGCGTGCGGGGACGACGGCGGATGGACCGCGCGAATCAACCAGCGGAGGTCTTCCTGGAGTTGCCCGCGGTATGTGCGTCCCGGCACGAGCGCGAAGACGTGGGCGCGCGTGCCACGCGTATAGGTCGCTTTCATGGGCTGGGCCGCGAGCCACGCGAGCGACGCCGCCATATCGGACGCGCGCGGGTTTTCCCCCGCGTACAGCAACGCGAGCAACGCCAACGCGCTGTCCCCGGCCCAGAACCGCGCCGTGCTGTCCTCGCCCCGTTCCCAGTGCCCCGCCTCGTTTCGCTGCGACTTGATCCACGCGACGGCACGCGTGATGGCGTCGTCAACCGTCTGGTCCGTCACCGGAACCTTATCCGCCCGCGCCGACACGACCGATATAAACAACACCAGGATTGCCACGAACCCCCGCGTCCCGAAAAAACGCCCGCGCACGGGTGAAGTCGCGGGACGGAGCGGCGGGATGCGGCGGCGCGTGGTGTTCATTGACCGGCTGTTTGCAAGTGCCTAGAATTACGCGACTAAGCTGAAAAACCTGACCAACCCAACGGAAAGGCGCAGGTGTCCGACGCCCCTGAAGATAGCCAAGTCGCTCGCATTTTGGTAGAGCGCAACCTGGTAAGCAAGGACGAGTTGCGCGAAGCCGTAAAACGCAAACGCAAGCTCGCCGACGCGGGAAAAGATCGACCCGTCGGTGAAATCCTCGTCGATATGGGGTTCTTGACCCGTACCCAGCTCCAACGGGCGGTGGGCGACAGCGAGGATTCCGGCGGGCGCCCCGCCCAGCAAATCCCCGGCTACCAACTACAGAAAAAAATCGGCGCCGGCGCCATGGCCGTCGTCTACAAGGCCAAACAACTCAGCCTCGATCGCACCGTCGCCATCAAGGTGCTCCCCAAACGCCTCAGCAAGAACAAGGAGTTCGTCGAACGCTTCTACCGTGAGGGCAAGGCCGCCGCCGCGCTGAACCACAACAACATCGTCCAGGCCATCGACGTAGGGGAGTCCGGCGGGTACCACTACTTCGTGATGGAGTACGTCGAAGGCGATACGGTCTACGACGAGATCGTCCAGAACCGCGTCTATCCCGAGGACGAGGCCATCCGCATCATCCGCCAGGTTGCCGCCGCCCTCCAGCACGCCCACGAACGCGGCATCATCCACCGCGACGTCAAGCCCAAGAATATCATGCTGACCAAGGACCATGTCGCCAAGCTGGCGGACATGGGACTCGCCCGCGCCGCATCGGATGTCGAAGCCGCCATGGCCGAGGCCGGCCGGGCCTATGGCACACCCTATTACATCAGCCCCGAGCAGATCCGCGGCGAAGTCAACATCGACCACCGCGCCGATATCTACTCCCTCGGAGCCACCGCCTACCACATGGTCACGGGCCGCGTGCCCTTCGAAGGTCCCACCCCTTCGGCCGTCATGCACAAGCACCTCAAGGAACCGCTCACACCCCCGGACCACATCAACACCCAGCTCACCGCCGGCTTCGCGGCCACCATCGAAAAAATGATGGCCAAGAACCGCGAAGAACGTTATCAGAACTGCCGCGAGATCATCGAAGACCTGGACTTGCTCGCCGCCGGACAGCCTCCCAAGTACGCCGAACAATCCCTCGGACAGGACGTGTTCGCCAAGCTCGAATCCGGCGAAGCACAGGCGATCGACCGCGAGCCAGCCACGTCACGCAAACGCGGTGCCCCCGTGGCGCTGACCATCACCTTGGGACTGATCGCGGCGATCAGCATCCTCGTCAACATCATTCTCGCCGCCATGCTGGTAAGGTAGCACGAACCTCGGCATCGTCTCCGGCAGCATGTCGAGCACGCCCGCCGAACACTACCGCCGTGCCCCCTCGGCCGAGCCTTGTCGCCCGGTTTCTGCGCTGCCGTCGCCGTCATGATCGCCGCCCTGGGTGGGCCGTTTGTGCGTTTCGGGTCGAGCTCCCGGCGACCCGGTCGTTGGCGAGGTGGTTGCGGCGCGCGAGGTAGGTGCGAGGTTGGGTTGAGATTCATAACCGGTGTGCGGGCAAGCTGTTAGCGATGTTCCGCCTGTTGTGTCCCGCGTGACATTGTTTTTCGCCCTATAATCCGAAGAAAGGCTCGCGGATTGGTCGATAACCTTTACGCCGTCGCGGAGCAGCGCGGCCCGCGGTTATCGGTCGTTCTCGGCCGCCGAGGGGCACGCCGTGACGGCAGCCCATGATGCGAACAGGCCAGGAATCGTTGGAAAGGATGAGGAGCCAGGAATGCCCAAGCGCGACGCCATCCTCGCCGTGATCGACAAGCACCTGGATACCGAAAAGTTCAGGCAGCAGCACTGGGAAGGGTCGTTCTTTGATTACCTCGACCTGGTGATTCGGAACCCGCGTATCGCCCGCAACGCGTTCCAGCGCGTCTACGACATGGTCCGCCACTTCGGCACCGAGCGGTACACGTCGTTCAAACAGGAAATCACCCACTACAAGTTCTTCGACGACCCTTTCGGGGGCGGCGCTGATGCGGTCTTCGGGCTCGACCAGGCACTGATGCGCCTCGTCGAGACCTTCAAGTCCGCCGCCCAGGGCTTCGGCAGCGATCGACGCATCCTCCTGCTGCACGGCCCGGTCGGCTCCAGCAAGAGTACCATCGCGCGGCTGCTCAAGAAGGGGCTCGAGTATTACAGCCAGCTCGACGAGGGAGCGCTCTACACGTTCGCCTGGAAGCTCGAAGACGGCGACGGACCGCGCGGCATCGCGCCGTGCCCCATGCACGAGGAACCGCTCAAACTGATCCCGCGCGAGGCCCGCAAGGACATTCTCGCGCAGATCAACGCCGACCTGCCCGCCGACCAGCAGATCCGCGTCGAGGGCGACCTCGACCCGTTCTGCCGCAAGACGTTTGAAGACCTGCTCATTCGTTACGAAGGCAACTGGCGCAAGGTGCTCGATCACGTCATCGTGCGCCGGGTTCTGCTCTCGGAAAAGGATCGCGTCGGGATCGGCACGTTCCAGCCCAAGGACGAGAAAAACCAGGACTCGACCGAGCTGACCGGCGACATCAACTACCGCAAGATCGCCGAGTACGGCTCCGATTCCGACCCCCGGGCGTTCAACTTCGACGGCGAGTTGAACATCGCCAACCGGGGACTGTGCGAGTTCATCGAAGTGCTCAAGCTCGACGTGGCGTTCCTTTACGACCTGCTCGGCGCGTCGCAGGAGCACACCATCAAGCCCAAGAAATTCGCCCAGACCGACATCGACGAGGTCATCATCGGGCACACCAACGAGCCCGAGTACAAGAAACTCCAGTCCAACGACCTGATGGAAGCGTTCCGCGACCGCACGATCAAGATCGACGTGCCCTACAACATCCGGCTTTCCGACGAGATCAAGATCTACGAGAAGGATTTCAACAAGGACAAGGTGCCCGGCATCCACATCGCCCCGCACACGATCGAGACGGCCGCGATGTGGGCCATCCTCACCCGCCTCGAAGAACCCAAAAAAGCCGGCCTGACGCTGCTCCAGAAGCTCAAACTCTACGACGGTCGCAGCATCCCCGGCTTCACCGAGGATTCGGTCAAGGAGCTGCGCGAGGAACACCCCCGCGAGGGCATGACCGGCATCAGCCCCCGCTACATTCAGGACAAGATCTCGAACGCCCTCGTCAGCGAGCAGGCCCAGCAGGAACGCCAGATCAACCCGTTCATGGTGATGAACGAGCTCGAAAACGGCCTGAGCCACCACTCGCTGATCACCGACGAGGAAACCAAGAAACGCTACAAGGAGCTTCTCAGCGTCGTCCGCGAGGAGTACGAAGACATCCTCAAGGGCGAGGTGCAACGGGCCATTTCGGCCGACGAAGACGCCGTCACCCGCCTCTGCACCAACTACATCGAGAACGTGCGGGCCTACACCCAGCACGAAAAGGTGCGCAACAAGTACACCGGCAAGGACGAAGAACCCGACGAACGCCTCATGCGGTCGATCGAGGAGAAAATCGACATCCCCGAGAGCCGCAAGGACGATTTCCGCCAGGAGATCATGAACTACATCGGTGCCCTCGCACTCGACGGCAAAAAGTTCGAGTACCACACCAACGCCCGGCTGCACAAGGCCCTCGAGCTCAAATTGTTCGAGGACTCACGCGATACGATCAAGCTCAAGAGCGTCGTCTCCGGCGTCGTCGATGACGAAACCCAGGCCAAGATCGACGTCGTCAAGCAACGCCTGATCAAGTTCTTCGGGTACAACGAAAACAGCGCCACCGACGTGCTGAACTACGTCGCCAGCATTTTCGCCCGCGGTGACGCCAAGCAGAGCGAGTGAGACACGCGGCCACGGATGCCGATGAGCCATGATCCTGAAGATCCGCAAAGACCATCAGCGTTTCCGCCAGATCGTCAAGGGCAAAATCCGTAAGGACTTGCGCAAGTTCCTCACCCGCGGCGAACTGATCGGCAAGGAGGGCAAGCACCTCGTCAGCATCCCCATCCACGGGATCGACATCCCCCATTTCCGCTACGGCAACAACAACGATCAGGGCGTCGGCCAAGGCGAAGGAGAACCCGGCCAGAGCGTCGGCGACGGCGACGGACAGGGAGGCCTCGGCGGAACCGATCCCGGCCGCCACATCCTCGAAGTCGATATCACCCTCGACGAGCTCGCCGACATCCTGGGCGAAGAGCTCCAACTGCCCCGGATCGAACCCAAGGGCAAACACAGCATCACCACCATCAAGGATCGCTACAGCAGCATCCGACAGACCGGCCCCGAGTCCCTGCGGCACTTCAAACGCACCTTTCGACGCGCCCTCCGCCGCATGATCATGACCGGCGTCTACGACCCCGATCACCCCGTCATCATCTTCGAACGCGGCGACAAGGTGTACCGCAGTTGGAAACCCGTCAAGAAACCCGATTCCAACGCCGTCATCGTCTACATGATGGACGTCTCGGGATCGATGGGATACGAGCAGAAAGAACTCGTCCGCCTGGAGGCCTTCTGGATCGACGCGTGGTTGCGGCGGAACTACGACGGCATCGAGAGCCGCTACATCGTCCACGACGTGCACGCCCAGGAGGTCGATCGCGAGACGTTCTTCCACCTGCGCGAAGACGGCGGTACGAAAATTTCCAGTGCGTTCAAGTGCTGCCGCGACGTGATCGAACGCCATTACAACCCGCTGGAGTGGAACATCTACCTGTTCCATTTCTCCGACGGCGACAATTCGTCCGAGTCCGACTCGCGGGAGTGTTGTCGTATCCTACGCGAACACCTGCTGCCCATTTCCAACCAGTTCGGCTATTGCCAGGTGGCCAGCGCCTACGGCAGCGGGCATTTCATCAACGTCCTGCGCGAACAACTGGCCGATGTCGAGAACATGGTCACCAGTCGCGTGAACACCAAGGACGACATCTACGACAGCATCAAGGAGTTCTTCGCCAAGGGCCGCTGAAACGCGGGGCGGCGCGACTACGCCTGGTCGAGCACCTCGAGGGCCTCGAAACGCTTGCCCTCCAGGAACTTCAGCGACGCTCCGCCCCCCGTACTCACGTGCGTCATGCGCTCCGCCAACCCCGCCTGCGCCACCGCCGCCGCGCTGTCGCCGCCGCCGATCACCGAAACCGCCCCCTGGTCCGTCGCCTCGGCGATGGCGTGTGCGATCGCGAACGTGCCCGCGTCGAACGGCTTGACCTCGAAAGCACCCACCGGCCCGTTCCAGACGATCGTCCCGGCGGACGCGATGATCCGCTTGAACGCTTCCAGCGTCTGCGGGCCGATATCGAGCCCCATCAGGTTCGGCGGCAACTCGCCCGCGACAACCGTGGACTCCACACCCTCGCGCAGCTCGGCGGCGGCTACGCAATCAGACGGAAGCTGGAGCTTGTCGCCACCCGCGTCGAGCAGCTCGCGGGCCAGGTCGAGCTTGTCCCGCTCGCAGAGGCTCTTGCCCACGGCCCGGTCACACGCGGCCCAGAACGTGAACATCATCGCCCCGCCGATGAGAATGTGGTCCACCTTGTCCAGCAGGTTGCGGATCACGCCGATCTTGTCGCTGACCTTGGCGCCGCCGAGGATCGCCACGAACGGTCGCTTGGGCGACTCGATCGCTCGGCCGAGGTACATCAGCTCCTTCTCGACGAGGAAGCCGACCACGCGCAGCCCCGGCTGGATCAGCCGGGGAACGTCGTACATGCTCACGTGCTTCCGGTGGCACGTGCCGAACGCATCGTTGACATAGGCGTCGCCGTGAGCCGCGAGGGCCCTCGCGAAAACCTGGCGGGCCTCCTCCTGTGCGGGGGTGAGCTTGCCGCTGGGATTCTTCTTGGCCTTGTCGATGATCGTTTCGGCGGGGTCGAACCGCAGGTTCTCGAGCAGCAACGTCTCGCCGTCGCCGAGCCCCGAGGAAGCCGCGAGCGCTTCGGGCCCCGTGATGGATTCCACGAACTTGCAGGCGCGTCCGGTCAGCTCGGCGATCCGATCGGCGACCGGTCGCAACGAAAGCTTGCGGTCCTTGTCCGGGTCGCCCGTGGGCCGCCCGAGGTGACTCATCACGATCGCGCGGCCCCCGTGTTCGACCACGTAATCAAGCGTGGGCAGGAACTTGCGAATGCGGGCGTCGTCCGTGATGTGCTGGCGATCGTCCAGCGGAACGTTGAGATCCGCACGGATCAGCACCCGCAGACCCGAAACGTTGATGTCGCGAACGGATTTCCGCTTCATGCGTCTGCCCTCTGCTTCGGAACATGCCTCAAGACCCGCCGGCCGCCGAACGCTACAGCAACCCGTCCTGTCGGGCCATGTACTTCATCAGGTCCACCACGCGGCACGAGTACCCCCACTCGTTGTCATACCACGAGACCAGCTTGAAGAACCGCGGGTTGAGCTCGATGCACGCCTTCGAGTCGTAAATCGACGACAGCGGGCAGTTGATGAAGTCCGAGCTGACCACCATCTCCTCGGTGTAGCCCAGAATCCCTTTCATCTTGCCTTCGGAGGCCGCCCGCATCGCCGCACCGATCGCGTCCAGCGACGTTTCCTTCTCCGTTCGGACGGTCAGGTCCACGACCGACACATCGGGCGTCGGCACCCGGAACGCCATGCCGGTCAGTTTGCCCTTCAGCTCGGGAATGCACAGCGTCACGGCGATGGCGGCCCCCGTGCTCGCCGGGATGATGTTCTGTGTCGCCCCGCGTCCCCCGCGCCAGTCCTTCTTCGACGGCCCGTCCACCGTCGGCTGCGTCGCGGTCATCGAGTGCACGGTGGTCATCAACCCTTCCGCGATGCCGAACTCGTCGTTGACGACCTTGGCGATCGGAGCCAGGCAGTTGGTCGTGCAACTCGCGTTGGACACGATGAAATCGGTGTCCTTGTTGTACTTCTCCTCGTTGACGCCCATGACGAACGTGGGAACATCGCCCCCCTTGGCGGGCGCCGAGATGATGACACGCTTGGCACCGTCTTCCAGATGCTTGCTCGCCGCCTCACGCGTGCGAAACAGCCCCGTGGACTCCACCACGTAGTCGACACCAAGGTCTTTCCACGGAATCGCCGCGGGATCCCGTTCGCTGAAACAACGCATCGTGTGCCCGTCGACGTCGATGGCACCTTCCGACCCCGTGATGTTGCCTTCGTAGTTCCCGTGCGTCGAGTCGTATTTGAGCAGGTAGCCGAGCGCCTCGCCCGAAACCAGGTCGTTGACCGCGACGAACTCGATCTCAGGGTCATTGATCGCCGACCGAACGACCAGGCGGCCGATCCGTCCAAATCCGTTGATACCAACACGAACCGCCATTGTCTTGCTCCTTCTTGCTGATACGTGAAAACTGCGCGCCGCCCGGGGCGGCTTGCCCGAACACGCCACCGGTTCGGATCGGCTGGCGACGCCGACACCTACGCCACGTCGGTAGCTTCCGCCCGGTCCGATAGCCTGTCAAGCTGTCGTACCGGGCCCATCTCCGCCCAGATTTTCTCAGGCTCTACGATTCTAACGGCCGATTCGGTCAGGGCACACAACCTCTCGAATGCAAAACCACCTCGAAAGCTGGTCAGGCTCAGGATGTAGCGCAATACCTGCGCCAGCGTCGTGCACCTCGCGAACCGACGCAGAAATCGCCGAGCGACGAACCCCCGGATTTCCACACCCAAACCCCTCGCGTCCACGTCCCCCAACACGCCGACGATCTGCTCGGCCAACGCCACGTCACAGCATGCGAGCTGGTCGTAGAACCGTTCGGCGGCCGACGGCTCTCGCCGAACAAGTACATGATCGAGCGCCAGCTCGACGGCGATGTGCGCTGCGATATCGAGCCCCGGCGGGGTGGGTGCCGCCGTCGCGGCGGACACACGCAGCGTGCGCTGCCAACGAATGAACGCGGGGCAGGTGTGGAACCGTCGATCTGCCGCGACATGGTTCAACAGACCGGCGCGCAATTGCCGCGCTTCGCGGCGGCGGGGACGAGCGGCCCGAACGGCACGCCAGCGCAGTCGGCGACGACGCGAAAAGCGCGGCCACAAGTCAGGCAACGCCACGCCCAATACGAAATACGGCTCTGCCGGCAAATCACCGACATGATGGTTGTAAACGTAGTGGCCCAGGTAATTCATCGTCACCCTGCCCTGGTCCATGACACGCCCGCCGGGAACGCCTCCGCCGCTTACGGGCCGGTCCGGGCGTCATCCGACCGTTCGCCGTGTTTAGCCTTGTGTCCTGATGGTGGCACGGGGCACCGTACACGATCGAGGGGGGAGGCGGAACATGTGTCGGCAGGGGGGAGGCAAAAAAGAACCCGGGCGAACCACAAGGGTCCGCCCGGGGTCATTCGTCGGTTTGTCGATTCGCTAACTACTTAGCGACGACGGGCCACAACCAGGCCACCGAGGACGAGCAGCGCGAGGCTGGCGGGCTCGGGGGTCGGGATGTC
>JALSRY010000418.1 GCA_026984555.1 Phycisphaerae bacterium | reverse complement strand
CCCCGGCGCGCAGCATCCCCGCCAATCCAACCCTTCCTGCCACAAACGCTGATCAGAGACCCAGCAGCGCCGCCAGCGGCGTGAACCGCCAGATAAGTTGCCCGACAATCGCGGCGTAGACCCCCGCCATCAGGTCATCGCAGAGAATCCCCCAACCCGCGGGCAAACGCTCGAACTGCCGCGCGGGCGGCGGCTTGATGACATCCATCACCCGAAACAGCACGAACTGCCCCCCAACCACCCACGCCAGCGGCCAGAACCCCCGCCCCGCCACCGCCGGCAACCATAGCAGCGCCACCCACTGCCCCGCGAACTCGTCGAGCACGAATTCCCGGGGATCCTTGCTCCCGAACTTCGCGATCGCCCAGTGCCCCCACAATCCCGAAAGCCACGACGACAACCCCACCCCGACCAGCACCACGACGTCGATCGCGTGCGCCGGCGCCCCCGTCGCCGCCAGAACCCACCAGCACCCCACGAAAATCAGCGCCGCAACCCCCGAACCCCAGGTTCCCGGTGCCGGCCGCAAGTGCCCACTACCCAGTACCGTGATACATGCTTCACGCAGCCGATCGTTTCCGGTGTCGTTCAATCCGATGTCTCCCCGACAGAGGTGGTCCCCTCCGCCTGCGGCGCCGGCGCATCAGACCCGGGGGGTGCGGCGGATGTACCACCCATCGCGGCGGCTGAGAGCACGAACGCTCGAGCCCGGTTCACATACGCGATAATCGAGAGCGCCGTCACCACCACGGTCACCCACACGCTGAGAACCCGCAACCACGCCAGCGTATCTTCGTACCATGCCAGCACGCCCAGGATCACGCACACCGCCGTCGATTGCACGAACATCTTGGCTTTGCCGACCCAGTTCGCGGCGAAACTCTTTCCGCCGGCCTCGCTGAACGACCGGATCGCCGACACGAGCAGCTCGCGCACCAGGATCAGCACCGCCATCCACGGCTGAACGCCCGTGATGTTGCGGCCGGTGCGGGCATCGTAGAACAGTCCACTGGCGAAGAACACGAACGCCCCGCAGACGATGACCTTGTCCACCACCGGATCGACGATCCGCCCGAACGAAGTGACCTGCTCCCAGGTGCGGGCGAGGTAACCGTCGATCATGTCGGTCACGACGGCGACCAGGAAGATCCAGAAGCACACCGCCAGGAGTCCTTGCCGGCCGTCGCCTTCCGTCGAATAGAACGACAGCAGCGCGAAGAACACGAGCGCCAGCACGAGCCGGGCCAGCGTGATCTGGTTGGGGATGTTGATGCGCATATCCGTGATGTCCCTTTGCGGCGCGCAAGTGTAGCCTTTCGACACCCGGCGCTCAAAGCGGCCGATCCGCCGGCGCGCGGCCCCGCGGTCGAAGCCCGTTGGCGTGCCGAGACGAGTGGTCTCAGCCAGACGGGTGACCGCGGCGCGGGGGACGTGCGGGGTGCCGTCGCGACGTTATCGGTCCCGGCGGATTCGCGGGCCGCATCCCATAAATCACCCGCGGGCGATCGCTCCGCCGGGGCCAGCGTTCCAACCACCGCCGAATTCACGAATTACCGCATTTTTTGCTTGCGAAACGCACCGGGTGCGATCTAGAATCCCGGCGAGCGGAGGCAGGAAAGAAGCGATGGGTGCGAGCGGGCGAGTCGCCCCCCGATCCACAACAGCGAATCACCCAGATCAAATCTCCGCCACGCATCTCAACTGTTCGTTGTTGTGCAGGGAATGCGCGCTTGCGCCCGGCAGGAGCGGCCGGTATGACCACGAGTCAGCGTGATATCCTGCTGGATGTCTGCATCCAGCGTGCGTATCTCGACGAGCACCAGCCCCAACGGTGTCTCAACGCCCCCCAAGTCATCGCGAACGTCAAACACGTCATGGCGTATGCCCGACTGGCGAAGCTGCCGGTCGTTTCGTGTGTCGATGTCGATTGTGCGAACCGGATCGGTGCCGATTTCGTGCACGTCGCCCCCGGCCTGGAACCCGCCAGACGCAAAGCACCCTTCTCGCTTTTGCCACAATATGCCGTCGTCGAATGCGACAACTCACTTGCGCTGCCGCTCGATGCACTCGGGCGCGCGCAGCAGGTCATTTTCACCAAGGTCCACCGCGATCCATTCACCAACCCCAAACTCGACCGGCTGCTCACCGAAATCCCCGCCCGCAGTTTCGTCGTCTTCGGCGTTCCACTGGAAAACACCGTCCGCATGCTGGTGCTGGGGCTGCTGCGCCGCCGCCGGCGCGTTACGGTCCTGTTCGACACATGCGGCTACTGGAGCGTCAAGGAAGCCGAAATGACGCTGCGACAATTGGGCGTCAAGGGTTGCGATCTGCTCACCGCCCGGCAATACATCGGCATCTCGCTGGCCCGGATCGCCCCGAAGCTTCGCGTCCGTATCCGCCCTTCGCACCTGGTTGCCTGATGCCCGGCCGGCGTGCCCCGCGCGCGGCTACCCTTCGGCACTGAACGAGGACTCCTGCGTATCTTCAGCGGGCGGGTCGGTGGGGGAAGGTTTCGCGGCGCCCGCCTCGCGAGCGAGCTTTTCGATCAACATGGACCACGTCTCGCGCTGGTGCCGCAGAATCTGCAGCGCTTCCTCGGCCGCCTTGCGGTTGCGATGGATGTTGGCGTCGATGAGTCGGCGGTAGATGAAGTCGTAGAGCGCGGCCATCTGGTCGACAAGCTCGGGGTTCACCTCCCGTCGCAGGCCATTGTTGAGTTCGAGCACGATCCGTTGGGCACGCTCGAAGTTGTTGAACATGCCTTCCAGGTCGCCCGCGTCGAGGGCTTCGATCCCCTTGGTGGTGAACCGGATACCCCCGTCGAGGAGCATGAGCTGCAACTGTTCGGCCGACGCGGTCATGACCGCGTTCTTGAGGTATTCCCGTGATGCTCGCGCGGATGCATTCATGCCGAAGGTATCGGTTGCTTTTCGTTCGTTTCTGAATCGCCGGCCGGGAGGGGTTGCCGGCCGATAACAAACGGTTTCTCCCCCCGGTTATTGGGTTCCGAACGAGCTGGCGAGCGAGCCGAGCTGGGCGAGCGCGCCCTGCTGCGTCTGCATCGCAGAAAGCGCGGACTCCATGGCGGCGAACTGTCGCTTGAGCCGGGCGCGTTTCTGTTCGAGCAGCGCGTTGATCTGGTCGATCCGCGAGCTCATCAGCTCTTTTTGCTTCTCCAGCGTGGTTTCTCGCCGGTCGATCAGTCCGTTCGATTCGGTGATGCCGTCGAGCTCTTTTTTCATCACCGCGGCAAAGCCGGTGTCCTCGTCCGCGAAAAAGTGCGTGATCTCGTCGCGATGCTGCTCGAACGTTTCGAGAAACTCGTCGCGGTTGAACTCGAGCTTGCCGTCGCGGAAACGGATGCCCAGGTCGGACAGCCGCCGGATGCCACCCCCCACGTCGATCGACGTGGTCGCGACGGTGCGCGTCAACCGGCGCTCGACCATTTGCAGCGTTCCTTCGCCGAGCAGGAGCCCTTTTTCCTCCGTCTCCGGGTTGTAGCTGCTCAACTCCCCGATTCGGTCGAGCGCGTCGTTGAAACTGCTGACGAACTCGTCGATCGCGTCGGCGACGGCGGTATCGTCCCGCCCGATCGTGACGGTGACCGGATCGTCCGAAACCGCGGCGAGGTCGATCGTCACGCCCGGGGCGACGCCGCTGATGGTGTTACTGGCGCTGGTGATCAGCACGCCCGAATCGGGATTGGACCCGAGGATGACTTTCGCATCCTGGGCGTTGCTGAGCGTCGAAAAGTCGAGACCGTCTGCCAGCAGCTCGCCGGCCGCCCCGCTCGTGCTCGACGCGATTTGAAGCCGGTAAGGCGACACGCCCGTGCCGTCGTTGAGCACGCTGGCCTGGGCGATTCCGGCGTGGTCATTGATCTGGGCGGCGACATCGGCGAGGGTCTCGTGCCCGGTGAGCGTGAGGTTGAATTCGTAGCTGCCGTCGATCACGCCGGCGTCCGACTCGCCCAGGATGTTCAGGTCGCGAGCGGCGCTGCCGGTTTCGTCCTCGATCTTGAGCGCGAAGTCGCCGCCGGCGGTGTCTTCGATCACCAATCCGTCGCCGGTGTCGTTGATCCGGGCCGCGACGCCGAACGTCCCATCAGCGTTGATCGCGTCGATGACATCCTGAAGCGTTCCGCCGGTGGTGGACGAGAGATCGAACGAGCGTGCCTCGCCGAGCGTGTTGGTGATGCGGATGGTTCCAAGCGCAACGCCCGCGCCGTTGTTCAGGCTGCTCAGCGCGGTGTTTTCCGAGATGTAGCGTCGCTGGAGATTGTCGCTGGTGAGCGTGGCGGCGGGCGTATCGGTGGCGAGGCCGATGTCGGCCGCGAATGTCCCGCCGCCGGCCACATCCTGAATCGAGATCGGCGTCACGCCATCGATGCTGCGCACGATCAGACGGGTGCCGGTGTGGTCAGTGGAGGCCTCGATACCGAGCCCTTCGTCCGCCGAAACCTGGTTGATCCGGTCGATGACCCCGTCGAGTGTTTGCACGTCGCTCAAGTCGAGCGTTACCGCTCCCGATCCGGTTTCGATGCGGATCTGGCCGGGCGTGAATCCCTGCCCGCCGTTGAGCGTGCGCAACAATACGCTGTCGATTCCGCCGACGATCCGCCGGCCGGTCGCCGTCGCGTCGAACGAGCCTTCCGCAAAACCGAGGTCCTCGAGCGCATGGGAGCTGCCGACGGCGGCAAGCTCCAGGCCACCCTCTCCGTGGAGCACGAGGCGCGTCCCGTCGATCGACGCCGTCACGGAACCATCGTTATCGGTCGCGTGATTGATCGCGGCGACGACATCCGCGAGCGTGTCGCTGTGAAGAATGCCGCTGCCGGTGATCTTGCCCGTGTCGGAGGTGCCGGCGATTCCCAGATCACGGGCGGCGTGACCGCTCACGTCCTCGATCGTCAACGGCGTGTCTCCCGCGTCATCGCCGCCGGCCGTGATCACCATCTTGTTGTCGGCGAGCGTCACGCTGACACCTTCGACGCTCCCCTCGATCGCGTCCTTGATCTGCCCGATGGTGTCGAATCCGCTCAGGTCGATCTCGCTGCTTTGCGATCGGCCGGCATCGTCCTGGGTGGTGATACGAATGGTTCCCAGCTCGACGCCGAGGCCGTGGTTGAGCCGCCCGAGGCGCGTATCGGGCGTCAGGATATCGCTGAGGCTCACCGCGATCCCGTTGATCGTGAAGTCGTCGCCGGCGCGGGCATGACGAATGCCGTTGCCGTCGTTGATCGCGCGGGTCGGGGTATAGTCGCTGAGATACACGAGGTCGGTGCCTTCGATCCGCCCGCCGCCATCGTATGTGTGTCCGGCGCCGAAACCGAGGTCGGCGGCCACGTGTCCACCGTCCACCTCGCGGACCCGCAGCGTTCCGCCGGTGGTCTCGCGGAGCACGAGGTGGTCGGCGCGGACTTCGGCGGTCACGTCGATGTCGGCGGCGTTGATGCGATCGACGACATCATCGAGTGTGACGGCGTCGCCGAGACTGATCGTCGCGGTGTTTCCGGAAGCGTCGGTGATCTGGAACGAGCCGCGCTGCACACCCTGGTAGCCGTTGAGCTCGTCGAGCTGCGTGTGCCCGTTGACGCGTGCCCGGGCGGATTCGAGGTACACCTGCCCCGGTGGCAAGGGTGCATCCTGCGAGGTGAACCCGCGGCTGACGACCTGGTGCGTGGTCGCCAGGGCCTTGACGATGAAGCTGTACGATCCGGGGATCGCGTTGGCGTCCGCCGTCACCCCGAGCACGTCGGGGTTGGACGACGAGGCGGTGGTGTTGTGGAAAAAATCGGTACTGGATAGCGTGTTGATTTTCGCGAGAATCGCACTGATTCGCGCAGAAACATCCAGATATGCCGTCCTTTGCGCGTCGATATTGCTGATCCGGGCGGTCAAGCGATCGCGGGGAGCCGCATCGAGCGTGAGCATCTGCTCGATGAGCTGATCGTAGTTGATTCCGGAAATCAAGCCTATGCCTGTACTTATGCTGCCCACGGCGGTCCTCCTGGGGTTTGCGGGCCATCGGGCGTCGGCGGCGCGCAGCCGCCCGCGGTTTCATCGGCCAAATCGGGAGGCAACCTCGATGCCGACTTGCGCGTCGCGGACGGGCAACGGGCGCGTATCCCGCGATGGTGGGTCGCGCGGCCACCAAGACCGAGCCCCGCGGGGGAGACTCTCGGCGCAGCCCGCCCGCTGTTTTGTGTGCGCGGGGAATCGCCGCGTGCGACGGGCTGTGGTACACTTCGGCTTTCAAACCTGGCTGGCGCGATTGTTGCGTGCCGTCACGAACGAAGACGGCGATCACGAACGGAGACGACTGGTATGAGTACGTCCAAAGACCCTTTCGGTGTCCGTGCGAAACTGTCCACTGCCGGCGGCGACGTGACCATCTGCCGGCTCGATGCGCTCGAGAAGGCCGGCGTTGGTCCTATATCGCGGCTGCCGGTCTCGATTCGCGTCTTGCTGGAAGCCGTGCTGCGCAACGTCGATGGCTACCAGGTACTCGAAGACCACGTGAAAGCCCTGGCCAACTGGAACGCCGCCGACCCCGGCGAACAGGAAATCCCGTTCCGCTGCGCGCGGGTCGTGCTCCAGGACTTCACCGGGGTTCCGGCGCTGGTGGACTTTGCCGCCATGCGATCGTCGATGCACCGGCTCGGCGGCGACCCGAAGCGCATCAACCCGCTGATCCCGGCGGCGCTGGTGATCGACCACTCGGTACAAGTGGACTATTACGGCAGCCCGGACGCGCTGGAGCTCAACGCCAAGCTGGAGTTCAAACGCAACCGCGAGCGCTACGAGTTTCTCCGCTGGGGCCAGAGTGCGTTCGACGGACTGCGGGTCGTCCCGCCGGCCACGGGCATCATTCACCAGGTCAATCTTGAATACCTGGCCAAAGTCGTGCTGCGCCGGGAGATCGACGGCGAGACGTTCGCGATCCCCGACACGCTGGTGGGCACCGATAGTCACACCACGATGATCAACGGCTTGGGCGTGCTCGGCTGGGGCGTCGGCGGCATCGAAGCCGAGGCCGCCATGCTCGGCCAGCCGATGTACATGCTCATGCCGCAGGTCGTCGGATTCCGGCTCACCGGGACGTTGCCCGAGGGGGCCACGGCGACCGACCTGGTCTTGCGTGTCACGCAGGTGCTGCGCGAGCGCGGCGTCGTCGGCAAGTTCGTCGAGTTCTTCGGCGAGGGCCTGGAGGACATGAAGCTCGCCGACCGGGCCACGATCGCCAACATGGCGCCCGAATACGGCGCGACAATGGGATTCTTCCCGGTGGATGAGCAGACGCTGGCGTACATGCGGCTGACCGGACGCACCAACGAGGAAATCGACCTGGTCGAGCGCTATTGCAAGGAACAGGGACTGTTCCGGACGGCGGACGCGCCCGAGGCCAGCTACAGCGAAATCGTCGAGCTCGACGTCAGCACGATCGAGCCGGCGCTGGCCGGTCCCAAGCGCCCGCAGGACCGCATCCCGCTTTCGCAGATGAAATCGGCGTTTCGCGCGAGCCTGACGGCGCCGATCGCCGAGCGGGGGTTCGAGCTGCCTGACGATGCGCTCGACCGCCGCATCGAAGTCGAACACAACGGCGAGCATTTCGAGCTGCGCAACGGCTCGGTGGTCATCGCCGCGATCACGAGCTGCACGAACACGTCGAACCCGTCGGTGATGCTCGGCGCGGGGCTGGTGGCCAAGAAAGCGGTTGAAAAGGGGTTGCGGACCAAGCCGTGGGTCAAGACCAGCCTGGCGCCGGGCTCGCGGGTCGTGACCGACTACCTCGAGAAGGCCGGGGTGGCGCGGTACCTCGACGAGCTGGGGTTCAACACGATCGGTTACGGCTGCGCAGTCTGCATCGGCAACAGCGGCCCGCTGCCGGACGCGATCCGCGAGGCGATCGAGAAATCGGGCATCGTCGCCAGCGCGGTACTCAGCGGCAACCGCAACTTCGAGGGGCGGGTCAGCCCCCAGACGCGGGCGAACTATCTCGCCTCGCCGATGCTGGTCGTCGCCTATGCCCTCGCGGGCACGACCGATATCGACCTCCGCAACGACCCGATCGGGCAGGACGGCAAAGGCCACGACGTCTACCTGCGGGACATCTGGCCGACGCAGGAAGAAATCAACAACACGGTGGCGAGTTGTGTCACGCCCGAGATGTTCAAGCAGCGCTACGCCGACGTATTCAAAGGCAGCGAAGCCTGGCAGAAGATCGAGGTCAGCGGGGGCGACGTGTACGAGTGGAACGAGGACAGCACCTACATCCAGGAGCCGCCGTTCTTCGTGGACCTCTCGCCCGAGGCGCCGCCGATCACGTCGATCCGCCACGCCCGCTGCCTGCTGCTGTTGGGCGACAGCGTGACCACCGACCACATCAGCCCCGCCGGCCCGATCAAGCCGGACAGTCCCGCGGGCCGCTACCTGCTGGAACACGGGGTGGACGTGGCCGATTTCAACAGTTACGGCTCGCGGCGTGGCAACGACCGCGTGATGACCCGCGGGACGTTCGCCAACGTGCGGCTGCGCAACCTGCTCGCGCCGGGGACCGAGGGCGGGGTGACGATCCACCTGCCCAGCGGCGTGCAGACCAGCGTGTACGAGGCCGCGATGAAGTACAAGGCGGAAGATACGCCGCTGATCGTGCTGGCGGGCAAGGATTACGGCATGGGCAGCTCGCGCGACTGGGCCGCCAAGGGCACGCTGCTGTTGGGGATTCGCGCGGTCATCGCCGAAAGCTTCGAGCGCATCCACCGCACCAACCTCGTGTGCATGGGGGTTCTGCCGCTCCAGTTCAAGGACGGGCAGTCGTGGCAATCGCTCAACCTGACCGGGCACGAGGTCTTCGACATTCCCGACCTGGGTGACGATCTCCAGCCGCAGCAGGATCTCACGGTCGTCGCCGCGCACCCGCAGACCCAGAAGAAGACCGAGTTCACGGTACGTTGCCGGGTCGATACGCCGGTGGAGGTGGACTACTACCGCAACGGGGGCGTGCTGCAAATGGTGCAGCGCAAGTTGCTCAAGCAGTAGAAGTCGAGCGGAAAAGACGCGGGGAACGGGCCGGTGCCGCCGGGGATGTCCCGGCCGCCGGTCGGTTTGCAGGCATTCCGAACGCACGAAAGCCAGGAAGGAACCTACGCATGAAGCAGAAGTACGTCTATTTCTTCGGGGCCGGCAAGGCCGAGGGCACGAGCGCGGACCGCGACCTGCTCGGCGGCAAGGGGGCCGGGCTGGCGGAGATGACCCACATCGGCCTGCCGGTGCCGGCCGGTTTTACGATCACCGTCACGGCCTGCGCCTACGCCAACACCCACCACATGAAATGGCCCCCGGGCATGGAGGCCGAAGTGCGCCGCAACCTCGCCCGACTGGAAAAGACCACCGGCAAGAAGCTCGGCGACGCGCAAAACCCGCTGCTCGTGTCGGTGCGCAGCGGCGCCGCCCGCTCGATGCCCGGGATGATGGAGACGATTCTCAACCTCGGACTTTCCGACGTGAGCGTGCGTGGCCTGGCCGACGCGACCGGCAACCCGCGTTTCGCGTGGGACGCGTACCGCCGCTTCCTCCAGATGTACTCGACCGTCGTGGTTGGTCTCAGCAAGGAGGTGCTCGAAGAAAAACTCTACAAGCTCAAGAGCCGTCTGGGTATTTCCTATGACCACGAGATCCCCGCCGAGGCGCTCCAGGAGCTGTGCGAAGAGTTCAAGGCATTCTTCAGGGAGCAGACCGGCGACGACTTCCCGCAGGATCCGTGGGTCCAGCTCGTCGGCGCGATCAACGCGGTGTTCGACTCGTGGAACGCCGAGAAGGCCGTCACCTATCGCCGGGTCGAGAAAATCACGGACCTGAAGGGCACCGGCGTCAACGTCCAGCAGATGGTTTTCGGCAACATGGGCGACGACAGCGGCACGGGCGTCTGTTTCACCCGAGACCCGAGCACCGGCGCCAACGAGTTCTACGGCGACCTGCTGATCAACGCCCAGGGCGAAGACGTCGTCGCGGGCATTCGCACGCCCATCAAGCTCCACGACCTGCGCGAGAAACTGCCGGAAGTATTCGACCAGCTCTGCGCCGTGCGGGCCATGCTCGAAATCCACTACGGCGATATGCAGGATCTGGAGTTCACGTTCGAACGCGGCAAGCTGTACATGCTCCAGTGCCGCACGGGCAAGCGCACCCCGACCGCGGCCTTTCGCATCGCCGTCGAGCAGGCCACCCGTCCACTGATGACCCGCACCGAGGCCCGGCGGCTCGTCAAGAAGGGATACCTCCCGCGCAAGTACGAGGCCGCCGCGAGCAAACCCGTCATCGGCCGCGACGACGCGATCATGCGCATCACCCGCGATGACATCGAACGGCTGTTCTACCCCGTCATCAGCGCCGGCACGGACCGGAGCACCCTGGCCGACCGGCGGATCGCCCGCGGCATCAACGCGGTACCGGGGGCAGCCTGCGGCAAGGTGGTCTTCAACGCCGGCGACGCCGAGCGCCTGGCCGAAGCCGGCGAGGATGTCATCATCGTCCGCAAGGAGACCAGCCCCGAAGACGTCGGCGGGATGCAGGCCGCCAAGGGCATCCTGACCCAGACCGGTGGAAAGACCTCGCACGCCGCCGTGGTCGCTCGCGGCTGGGGCAAATGCTGCATCGTCGGTTGTGAAGACCTTGATATCGACTACGAGAAGCAGGAGATGATCGCGGGAGGGCGTGTCGTTCGCGCCGGCGACTATCTCACGCTCGACGGCTCGACCGGCGAAGTCTTCCTTGGCAAGGTGGACCTTGTGCGCCCGGAACCGCCGGCCGAGTTCTACACCCTGATGGGCTGGGCCGACCGGCGACGCCGATTGAAGGTGCGCACCAACGCCGACACGCCGGCCGATGCGGCCAAGGCGGTCGAAATGGGCGCCGAGGGCATCGGCCTGTGTCGCACCGAGCACATGTTCTTCGCCACGCGGCAGCGCCAACTCGCCATCCAGGAAATGATCGTCGCCGACAACGAAGCCCAACGCCGCGCGGCCCTCGATAAGCTGCTGCCGTTCCAGCGGCAGGACTTCGTCGGCATTTTCGAAGCGATGGCCGGCCGGCCGGTCACGATCCGCCTGCTCGACCCGCCGCTGCACGAGTTCGTGCCCAAGACGCGGGACCAGGCCGAGGAGCTTGCGCAGGTCACCGGCATTCCCGCCGACGCGATCCTCGCCCGTGCCGAGCAGCTCCACGAAGCGAACCCGATGCTCGGGCACCGCGGATGCCGGTTGTCCCTCACCTACCCCGAAATCCTCGAAATGCAGGTACGGGCGATCATCGAGGCCGCGATCGAGGTGAAGCGGCGCGGCGGGAAGGTTCATCCCGAAATCATGATCCCGCTGACCATCGCCGCCCGGGAGCTGCAAATCCTCGAACAGCGCACGCGCGCCGTCGCCGGCCGGGTGATCAAAGAAGCCGGCGTGCGCCTCAAGTACCTCGTCGGCACGATGATCGAAACACCCCGCGCGGCCATCACCGCCGACGAGATCGCCGGCGTCGCCGAGTTCTTCAGCTTCGGCACCAACGACCTGACGCAAATGACGATGGGGCTCTCGCGCGACGATGCCGGCCGCTTCCTGCCCGAATACTACGACCCCAACAAAGCCGCGGTTTTCCCCGACGACCCATTCCAGTCGCTTGACATCGACGGTGTCGGCCGGCTCGTCCGCTGGGCCATCGAACACGGCCGCGCCGCGCGACCCCGCCTCAAGGTCGGCATCTGTGGCGAGCACGGCGGTGATCCCAAGAGCGTCAAGTTCTGCCACGGCGTCGGGATGGACTACGTGAGCTGTTCGCCGTACCGCGTGCCGATCGCCCGGCTCGCCGCGGCGCAAGCCGTCATCGAACAGGAGCGTCAGCGCAAGCCGTCTCGCCGCAGCGCGCGCAAGGCACCCGCTAGGACGACACGCAAGACCGCCAAGCCCGCCGCCCGACGGGGAAAGA
>JALSRY010000417.1 GCA_026984555.1 Phycisphaerae bacterium | reverse complement strand
CGGCGGCGCGTGCCCGGTCGTGCCCCCCGCGTGGCGTAGCGTCGCGACTCGCCGGCCGCGTGGTTGCCGCGTGGTTCGTTGCCTGGCGGTAGCGTGCTTTTTTCGGCCTCGGGTGGGCGGCATTTGGCCACGAGTCGCCTAGAATGCACGCAGACTCGCCCTGATCCACCCCAAACCGGGAGGCGTTGCCATGGCTGGCAAGTACGAATCCGTCTATCGTCGATCGATCGAAGACCGCGAGGGTTTCTGGGCCGAAGCGGCCGAGGCGATCTGCTGGGACCGCAAGTGGGATCGCGTCCTCGACGACTCGAACCCGCCCTTCTACCGCTGGTTCGCGGGGGGGATGCTCAACACCTGCTACAACGCCCTCGACCGGCACGTGGAGGAGGGCCGCGGCACGCAGCCCGCATTGATTTACGACAGCCCGGTCACGGGCACGACCAGAACCTACACATACCACCAATTGCGTGACAATGTCGCGCAGGTCGCGGGAATGCTGCGTGCCGTCGGCGTCGAGAAGGGCGACCGCGTCATCATCTACATGCCGATGGTGCCCGAGGCGGTCATGACCATGCTCGCCTGCGCGCGGCTCGGCGCGGTGCACTCGGTGGTCTTCGGGGGTTTCGCGGCCCGCGAGCTGGCAACGCGGATCGACGACGCCAAGCCGCGTGTGATCGTCTCGGCTTCGTGCGGGATCGAGGGCAAAAAGGTCATCGCCTACAAGCCCCTGCTCGATGAGGCGATCGAGCTCGCCGCCGCCAGGCCCGAGAAGTGCATCATCCTTCAGCGCCCGCAGGTGAAGGCCGAGCTCGTCGCCGGCCGCGATCTCGACTTTGCCGCGGCACTGGAAGGCGCCACGCCGGCCGATTGCGTCTCCGTCGCGGCGACCGACCCGCTCTACATCCTCTACACGTCGGGTACCACCGGCGTGCCGAAGGGCGTCGTGCGTGACCACGGCGGGCACGCGGTCGCGATGAAGTGGACGATGAAGCATATCTACAACGTCGAGCCGGGCGACGTGTACTGGGCGGCGTCGGACATCGGCTGGGTCGTCGGACATTCGTATATTGTCTACGCGCCCTTGCTGCACGGCTGCACGACGATCCTGTACGAGGGCAAGCCGGTCGGCACGCCCGATCCCGGGGCGTTCTGGCGGGTCATCTCGCAACATGGCGTCAAGGTGCTGTTCACCGCGCCGACCGCGTTCCGGGCGATCAAACGCGAAGACCCGAACGGGCAGTACGCGAAAAAGTACGACCTCTCCGGGCTGCGAGCACTTTTTCTCGCCGGCGAACGCTGCGACCCCGACACGCTGCACTGGGCGGAGAAGCTGCTCGGCGTCCCGGTCATCGACCACTGGTGGCAGACCGAGACGGCGTGGGCGATCGCGGCGAACTGCCTGGGCATCGAGCCGCTGCCGATCAAGCCCGGTTCACCAACCCGGGCCGCCCCCGGTTACGATGTGCGGATCCTCGATGACGCCGGCCACGAGCTCGCGCCGGGCCAGATCGGCAGCATCGTGGTGAAGCTCCCGCTGCCGCCCGGCTGCCTGCCGACGCTGTGGGAAAACGACGAGGGTTTCGTGTCGTCGTACCTGAGCGAGTTTCCCGGCTTCTACACGACCGCCGACGCCGGCTACCAGGACGAAGACGGATATTTGTACATCATGGCCCGCACGGACGACATCATCAACGTCGCCGGCCATCGGCTCTCGACCGGCGGGATGGAGGAGGTGCTGTCGGGGCATCCGGACGTGGCCGAGTGTGCGGTGGTCGGGGTGGCCGATGCGCTCAAGGGTGAGATCCCGGTCGGGTTCGTGGTGCTCAAGGCCGGCGTCGAGCGTCCGCACGCGGAGATCATCGGCGAATTGATCCAGGCGGTGCGGAGCAAGATCGGTCCGGTGGCCGCGTTCAAGACGGCGATCGTGGTCGATCGGCTGCCGAAGACGCGCAGCGGCAAGATTCTGCGCGGGACGATCAAGCGCATCGCCGACGGTAGCGAATGGCGCATGCCCGCCACGATCGACGATCCGACCATACTGGACGAGATCACCGACGCCTTGGAGACGCTGGGCTATCCGCGACCGCGTTCGCATTCGGACCAGCGCTCCTGACCCGCTGCGGGACGGGGCCGCGTTGCGGCCAGACCAACGCGACGGCATCGCGGCTCGTTTTTTCCCCCTCTGTGTCGTCGGCGACGCGGCCGCGTCTGACCAGCGTTTTCCAGACGCGACACACTGACCGTCATAAAACTGCGGAAAATGACTTGACTCGGTCCGGACTTGTTGTATACTTCCAGCTCTTGTATCGAGTATGCTGCTGTGTGCGGCATCATGGGAAAAGACCATGTGGCTTGTCATGATACAATTCGAACGCCGGGCTGAGCTACGCCGGTGTCTCTGCGATCCGACGATCGTCGTGGACAGAGGCTCGCATCGGCTCGACGACTCGCTTTGTGGCGGGGGACATCCGCCGGGGTAGCTGCGTTTACCCAACGTGGAACGTATGCAGCCCCGGAGACCGCCGTCTTCGGGGTTTTTCTTTGTCTGTAGCGGCTTGCCCGCCACAGCCGGTGCCCGTGTTGCGCGCCGACTAC
>JALSRY010000416.1 GCA_026984555.1 Phycisphaerae bacterium | reverse complement strand
AATCCGAAATGTCGGAGCGATAAAGGTCCGCAAAGATGCGCTCGGCCTGGGCGACGCGCGTGCCACCCGTCAACCAGCGATGGGCGATGCGCAACAACCCCTCGGCGGCGACGGCGCGGCGTGCGCCCTTGCCGGCCTGCCAGACCTTGCGCAGCGCCGCCGCAGCCGGCTCGTTGTCCATTTCGGCCAGGCCCGCCAACGCGGCCGCTGCGACCTCCGGCCGCGCATCTTCAACGAGTGGTGCGAAGATCCCGACGTTCGCGCTTTCGCGCCGCGCCGCCAGTGCGTTGAGCAGGGCCACGCGCCAGTCCGGATCGCTCACGGCGGCCAGCGCCCCCCGCAGCGCCGCCCCGGCCTGGGGCGCGGGGTTGTGCTCCAGAGCGCGCCGGGCGTGCTCGCGGACGCGCGCGTCCGCATCCACCAACAACCGCGACAACGCCGGCACCACCTCCGCCCCGCCGATGTTCGCCAACTGGCGCAACATCCAGAGCCGAGCCGGCAACGGCGTATCCTCGCCCAGCCGCTCCACGATCAGCTTGCACAGCGCGACGCGCTCGGCCGCCGCGCCCGGCCGCGTAGCTTGATGGCAAAGGTTCTCGAAATCCTGCCGCGCTTGTTGGCGTGTCGGCGGATCTTCCGAAGCCAGCTTGGGCACGAGCGCGTCGATCCGCGCGCCCGGTGTTTCCGCCTCCGGCTGTTCGCCGGGGATCGCCACCTCGCCCGGCGGCGGCAGCGGCCTGCGCTGATTGTCGTCTTGTGCCGGCGAGGTCACCGCCAGCCCGATCGCCGCCAGCAGCCCGAGTACGTTTCGCACGTTTCGCATGGTTGCCCCACAATCCGCTCGTTCGCCCGCCGTTTTCTCTGCCAGCCCCGGAAAGCGGCCACGATGGTTTTCTAGAGGTACAGACGCCACGGCGCACGTTTCGGCCGGTCGAGCCAGCGCGAGGCTTCTTCGTCGCCGATGATCTCGCGCTTGGCCGGATCCCACTTGATCGGCCGGTTGAGCCAGTAGGCGATGTTGGACAGGTGGCACACCGTGACCGAACTCGCCCCGATCGCCACGTCGCAGATCGGCCGGCGGCGGGAGCGCACGCACCGCATCCAGTCGGTATGGTGGCCGGGACTGCGATACAAATGCACCTCGTCCGGCCGCGTCGGCTCGTCCTTGAGCTCCTCCGGCCACGTGCGCAAGTGTCCGCGGTTCACCTCGACCTTGCCCTTCGTACCGACGAACATCACCCCGTTGCACTCGCCGCGCTCCATAACCACGCCGTTGGCGTAGATGAACTTGATGCCCTTGGCGTACTGCTCGGGCGGCGGAACGATCTCGACCGGGCCGTTGCCATCCATCCCCATGCCCCACTGGGCGATGTCGTAGTGATGAGCCCCCCAATCGGTCGTCATCCCGCCGGAGTAATCCCGCACCCGCCGCCAGCCGCCGCTGTAGCTACCGCTGCACCGCTCGGCGTTATACGGCGCCCACGGGGCCGGACCGAGCCAGCGATCCCAATCGAGCCCCTCGCGGACCGGCTCGGCGGGAAAACATTTCTCCGTGGACGGATCACCGATGTTGACGATCACCCGCTCGAGCTTGCCGATGCGACCGCTGCGGACCATCTCGCAGGCGAACCGAAAGTTGCTCGCGGAGCGCTGCTGGCTGCCGGTCTGAAACACCGTGCCATGCCGACGCGCCGCCCGCACCATCTCCTCCGCTTCGCGAATCGTCAGCGACAGCGGCTTTTCGCAGTACACATCCTTGCCCGCCCGGCACGCCGCGATCGCCACGATCGCGTGCCAGTGATCCGGGACGGCTATCACCACGGCGTCGATATCGTCCCGGGCCAGCAGCTTCTCGAACTCGTTGTAACCCGTGCAGCCCGCCTGCCGCTTGCCCTTCACCACGCCGTACTTCTCGTCCACCTTCTTGCACGCCGCATCGAGCTTTTTCGCGTCCACGTCGCAGATCGCCAGGATCCGCGCGTCGTCGCGGCCGAGAAAGTGGTTGAGGTGGTTCGTACCCTGGTTCCCGACGCCGATCATCCCGAGCGCTAGCTGCTCGCTCGGCGGAGCCGCCCCGCGCCCCAAGGCGCGCGCGGGCACGATGGTAGGCACGGCGGCCACGGCAGCCACGCCGACAGCCGACTTGAGAAACCCTCGACGGGAAACACGCTGCGTACTCACGTGACCTGTCCTCCCCCACCCCGACAAACGTGATACCCCCTCGATTCCCCCACAGAATACCGCCACCCGCCGCCGATGGAAACCGCACCATCCGCCACGCTCGCACGCCCCGGTCGGCGCCGAGCCGCGGGTTGTCTGCGGCGAGCGGGGCGGTATAGTACCGGGCTGACGGCTCGCGCCGGTCCGGTGGGCTGCGCGGCGAATCTCGGTTTTTCGGAGAGCGTAATGAGCAAGCGGACGAAGAAGATTGCGGTGTTGGCCGTGACCGGCGGCGTGTTGTTCCAGGCGGTCGGCTGCTCGACCCTGCTGACCCAGCAGATCGTGCAGTTGGTGTTCAGCCAGGTGCTGTCCGCTGTGATTCAGTCGATCCTCAACAGCGGCACGGTCGCCTAACGTATCGCGTCGCAGGTCGGCTC
>JALSRY010000415.1 GCA_026984555.1 Phycisphaerae bacterium | reverse complement strand
GAGGCGGCCAACACGACACCTGTTCAATGTCGGGGAGAGGCTCATCGGAGGCCGACAACCGAAGCAAACGTACACCCTTGCTCTGCAAGACAGCCAGCACGAGGTTTTGTTCGCGAGCGATCGCCAGGGCAACGCCCTCCCCGTCGAGGTTTCCCACGCTCACGCTCTGATCGACACGGCTGCGCAAGTGGTACCACTCCCAACCGCGCAACCGCTTGGGGATGGCCTTCGTATCCTCCAGCAGGGCCACCGCCTGTTGCGGGTTGAAGCCCAACACGGCGGCCTCGGCCGCCGCGATGCGGGCGTCGTATTCGCGCAGAATGGCTTTGTCGCGGGCCCGCTCGGCCATGTCGCGGGCCGTCGAAGTGCGAATCGCGAACGACGAGATGGCAGCCAGCGCGGCCACCAGGATCACCAGCGTCGCAGCCATCGCGGCGCTGGCGGCACGGTGGCGGCGCACGTACCGGGACAACACGTACACTGCGCTCGGCGGACGGGCCGCGATCGGCTCGCTCCGCAGGTGTCGGCGGATGTCGTCTACCAACGCCTGGACCGAAGCGTACCGCCGCTCGGGTTCCTTCTCGAGCGTCTTGTGTACGATCGTTTCCAGGTCGCCGCGCAGACGCGCATCGGCGTGCGAGAGTCGCCGAGGCGTCTGCTCGCAGATCACGCGCGAGACGGCCACCAGCGTGCTGCCGGTCATCTCATACGGCAATTCACCGGCCAGCAGCTCGTAGAGCACCACACCCAGCGAGTAGACGTCGCTGCGCGTATCGACCGCGTCGAGTTCGCCGCGACACTGCTCGGGACACATGTATTGCGGCGTGCCGATGATCTGCCCCGCCTGTGTGTGCCCCGTCACCACGCTCAGTTCCTTGTCGGTCACGCGGGCCACCCCGAAGTCGATCACCTTGGGGCGGCCGTCCGAACCGACCAGGATGTTGGCCGGCTTGAGGTCGCGGTGGATGATGCCCTTCTGATGCCCGTAGTGGACGGCGTCGCACACCGTCGCGAACAGCTCCAGCCGCTCGCGAATCGTCAAACCGCGCTCGTCGGCGTAACGTGTGATCGGCCGCGGCTCGGGGATCAACTCCATCGCGAAGTACGGCAGACGCAGCCCCCTGACCGTGTGCATGCCGGCCTGGTACACCTCGGCGATCGCCGGGTGGCGCAAGCGGGCCAGAATCTCGGCTTCCGAACGAAACCGAGCCAGTACGTCCCGCGAGAGCACTTGCCGCGAGAGCACCTTCAACGCCACGGTGCGGCGGGGATGATCCTGCCGCGCTTCGTAGACCGCCCCCATGCCTCCGCGACCAATCAACCGCACAACCTCGAACACGCCGAAACGCTCGCCCAATAGCGAATCGGCCTCGGGGTCAGGCTCCGAAATCACCGGCCGCGTCGCCGGTTCGAGGAAACCGGCGTGCATCTGGTCATCCTGCTCCAGCAAAGCCCGCACTTCCGCGAGCAACGCCGCGTCGTCGCCACACGCCCCCATAAGCCAAGCGTCGCGTTCCGCTCGGGGAAGGTGGCGCGCCTCCTCGAAGAGTTGCTCGATTCGGTGCCAGTGTTCGGGGGTCATCGGTCCGGTCATGTCCATGCACACGCCGAGCAGAGCAGCGCGGCGTTTGCACTCTCAGCGCCCAACTCGCGATCTACGTCGCGTTGCCGCAGCGTGTGTCGCCTTTGGCCAACTCGCGCCGCAGCCAGGCCCGAGCGAACCGCCACTGCGAATCCACGCTGCGTTCCGAAATGTTCAACAGCTCGGCCGTCTCTGGAATCGTCAGACCGATGAAGTACCGCAGCATGACGATCTCCGCCTTGACGGGGTCGATTTGTTCGAGGCGGGTGAGCGCCTCGTCCAGCGTCAGCAGATCGACAGCATCCGGCGTTTCTTCCGCAGGCAGGTTCACCGGCACCAGCGGCAACGCCCGGCGCCCTCCGCCGCGCTTGCCGGCCTTCCGCCGACGGGCCTCATCGATGCGTATGCAACGCATGGCTTGGGCGGCCGCGGCGAAAAAGTGTCGGCGGTCGTTCCAGTCGCGATCACGATCTCCCACCAGCCGCAGATACGCCTCGTTCACGAGCACCGTCGTCTGTAGCTCGCTGCCGGCACCCTCCGCGTCCATGTGGCGGGCAGCCATGCGGTGCAGTTCGTCATACACGAGTACCCATAGCCGGTCGCGCGCCGCCTCGTCTCCCGCGCGCGCCGCCCCCAGCAATTCCGTAATCGATTCCGAATGCGTACGCTCCACGACCGCAAAGCCCTCCCGACGCGACGACTACGACCAGATGTGCCATTCTCCCAATCGCCACCCGAGATCGAGCCCGCAGCAGCGAACCCGCGTTTGGCAGCGTCCCGCCTCTCATTATGCAACCCACCCCCCGTCGCGGCAACGGATATCACGCCGCAGCCGAATCGATTTGACCGGTCAGCACCGCGGCGTCGGCGTCCGGCCCGGTAATAACAGCGAATCAAAGCTCCGACCGCCGGACCCACGTTTCGCCGACGGGAGATTCGTAGCCGGCCATCTCGTCGAGCAGCTTGTCGGGTTGGTCGCCGACCAGGATCAGATCGCGGTGCTTGCGCTGAATGAA
>JALSRY010000414.1 GCA_026984555.1 Phycisphaerae bacterium | reverse complement strand
GACCAGTCGCCACGATGCGCTGCTGATCGTGAACGATCGCCCCGATATCGCCCGGCTCGCCGGCGCCGATGGTGTCCACCTCGGTCAGGACGATTTGCCGGTGGACGAAGCGCGGCGGATCGTCGGCTCGGCGGCTGTCGTGGGTGTGAGTACGCATTCGGTCGCGCAGCTTGACGCGGCGCTCGAGCACCGGCCGGATTATGTGGCGATCGGTCCGATGTTTCCGACGCCGACCAAGCCGGGGTTGCCGGTGGCGGGGTTGCAACTGGCCCGTTACGCCGCCAGCCACGCGGAGGCGCCCGTCGTCGCCATCGGCGGGATCACGATCGACCACGTGGCGGAGGTTGTCGGGGCGGGTGTGTGGCGGGTTTGTGTATGTTCCGCCGTGATCGGGTCGCCGACACCCGAGGAAGCGACGCGAACACTGCGGCAGCGTCTTCAGGCAACCCAGGCCATGTAGCGCCATTGGCAAGTCGGCGGTGCCAGGGCAAATGGAGGGTTTGGGCGTGAGCGATTCCGAAGACACGTCGGCCGTCGGGTTCGACCGCGAACACGACGACCCCCATGCTGCCGGCTTGCCGCCGCTGCTTGTCGATCGTCGGCGCATCGTACATGCGGCGGCGTTTCGCCGGTTGCAATACAAGACGCAGGTGTTCGTGGCCCGGTCTGGCGATCACTTCCGCTCGCGGATGACGCATACGCTCGAAGTCGCGTCGCTTGCGCGGGACATTGCCGGCGCGCTGGGGCTCGACGCGGATTTGGCGGAGGTTGTTGCCCTCGCGCACGATCTGGGACACCCCCCGTTCGGTCATGCGGGCGAGCGGGCGTTGCAGGCGGCCTTGCGCGAACACCACGAACGCTTCGAACACAACGAGCAGACCCTGCGTGTCGTAACCTACCTCGAACATCCGTACCCGGAGTTTCGCGGGCTCAACCTGACCCGGGCGGTGCGTGCCTGCTTGCAGAGCCACCGGACCGCGTTCGACCACCCCGGCCCTGCCGCCACGCCACCGCCGATCGAGAACGATGTCGTGAATTTCGCCGACCAGTTTGCCTACACCCTCCACGATCTCCAGGATGGTTTGTATGCCGGCCTGGTTTCGCCGGCGGATTTGCGAGACGTGTTCTTGTGGAAGGAGGCGTATCGCGGTCCGGCGGCCGCGACGCGCGAAGACTGTCTGCGTCACCTGCGGCCGACCGTCGAGCGGATGGAGCAGTTGCTGATCGAAGAGTTGTGCGTCGCACCGGATCCGAAAGATGCTTCCGCCGGCGGCGAGGTTCGCCCGACTGTCCGCATGTCGCAACGCGGTGGAGACCGGTTGGCTGATCTCGCGTCGTTGCTGTCCGAGCGGGTGTACAAGGACCGCCGGGTGATCCGCATGGACGACAAGGCCACACGGGTCGTCCGGGCCATTTTCGATGCGTATGTGAAAAAACCCCAGTTGATGCCCGCGCGTTTCGCGGCTCGCGTCGCCCAAGACGGCGTGGCCCGCGTGGCGGCAGACTACATCGCGGGCATGACGGACCGTTTTTGCCAGGACGAGCACGCGCGGTTGTTCGATCCGAGCATGGACGTGTAAACGCTTGCCAGTTCGACCCGAGCCTGGTTCACCAACGTTCGTCGGTGCGCGTGATGATACGCACCGAAGCGCGGAATCATTCCCCCGCCGCCGCCGGGGCATGGCACGTGACCCGCTTGCAGCCTACGGGCAGGCGGCCATGGTGAAATCTACGGATGGTCGGAACGCTTTAGTTGCGCCAATGCGCGTGATGCAAGTTCCCTTATGCGTTCGCTATCTCCATCGTTCGCGTACTTGCGTAGCAACGCTGCGGCAGGCCGATAGCGCAAATGAACTGCGAGGCGTATTAACGTGTCCGGCGGCCCGTCGCCGGCATCGATCCACGAGGCGATCTCCTCCCGGGCGCCTGTGGCGGAGTCGATCTCCTTGGTCCCTCCCCGTTCCAAACCGTCTTCATAAACACTCTATTTCGGCGAGAGAGCGTAAGTGCGGACCAGGCAATGGGTAACCGATTCCGAGTGGCGCTCGGTCGGCCAGAGCGTTCGGCACGGTTTCCGAACCGCCGGTCGCTTGGTTAACGGCTGGTAGAGCGCCCGAACGTCGCCGTGGTTCGTCACTCCAGGCAAGCGTGCGAACCTTCCGTTGCGCCGTCGCCTTTTGAAGGTTGCGCCTGGCCGCCGTGGTTCGTCACGCGAACCTGTTTTTGTCCGCCGTGGTTGGCCACCGGTCCTCGCGGCTTTTCCGATCAGGCTCTGCGGGGTTCCAAAACCTGTCCGGCTCCCTCGCGAGCCGTCACGCAGCCTGTTTCACCCGCCGGTACGACTTCAGCAGGCCTCCCAGTCGCTCGAACCGGAGAACCTCGCCGCCTTCGTCCTGCGGGTGCGGATCGATCATCCGGCCATCCAGCCCTTCATGGGGGCGCTCGTGGTGGTAGTACTCCAGGAACTCCCGGAGGACGTACTCAAGTTGTGCCTGGCTGGTCAGGATCATCCGGTCCAGACACTCCTGCTTGATCGTCTGAACAAAACGCTCGGCGTAGGCGTTGAGATTCGGCGATTGCTTGGGCGTCTTGACCGGTTT
>JALSRY010000413.1 GCA_026984555.1 Phycisphaerae bacterium | reverse complement strand
TCGCGAACGGGAACCGGCGCCGACGCGATTTCCGCGACCACCTCATCCTCCACCCCCTGCGCCGTATCCAACGCGAAGCCGAACAACGCCGTCGCCGTGCCGAACACCAACCCCGTCAGCAAAATGCTCAACCACATCAGCGACGGTCGGGGGGAGCGCGCGCCGGCGGAAACACGCCCCCAGGCGAACCCGCCCACCCACTGAAAAAACAACATCGTCATGATCGCCCACCCGACGCCGGGCAGGTACAGGTGGTGGGGCGACTCGAACGCCGGCAGCACCGGCGCCATGAACCCGAGCAAACAGGCCGGCCCCAGCCAGCCCGCCAGCCGCGCGCGGTGGCGCCCGACCAGCGTCACCAGCACCACGACCACGACCAGACTCAGCCCGTAGAACGGCAACGGGTGGGCCCGGAAGTACGCCAGTCCACCGATGGGCACGCACGGCACCAGCAGGAACTCCCCGAGCAGGTAATAGCACGTTTTGTCGAAAATGTAGCGGAAAAAGTCGGGGTCGGTCGGCGGAATGACGTAGGGCTTGGGGGGCAACGCCGCACCACCAAGATAGTGCGTGCGCACAACCAGGTAGCCGCCGATCAACGCCACCAGCAGCGCGACCGCCGCCCACACGCGTCTGGTTCCGGGCGACGCGACCGCCCCAACCGGTCCCGGCGACTCGTCTTGCCGATCGGGCGCCCGCCGGAGCAGCGGCTCGACACACAGCAGCACGAGCGGCAGCATGACCGCGTTTTCCCGACAACCCAGCGCCAAGACGAACAGCAACAAGCACGCCGCCAACCAGCCCAGCCTCCCGCCCGGGGAGCGTCGCGCCGCCATCCCGCCGTCGCGGGCGTCACCTGCCGCCGGCCCCGGCCAACCGCGAAAATTCGCCCAGCACAGCATGGCACCGAGCACGAGCGTCGTGACCATCAGCTCGGTCTGGGACGCGATCCACTGCACCGTCGCGACGTGGGCGGGGTGAATCGCGAACAACGCCGCCACCGCCCAGGACAGCCGCCGCGATGCCCCCAGTCGGCGCAACAGCAACATCAGCAGCGTACACGCCGTCAGGTGCCACAGCAGCGACGCGACGTGCAACGCCACCGGGCTCCACCCGAACAGCGTGTATGTCAGCTTCATCACGCCGAAAGACACCGGCCGGAAAAACCGCAGCGTGACGTCGGGCAACCACCACAGGTCGATCACGCCACCGACGAGTTCCAGTCGGCATGCGTCGGTCAGACCACGCAGCGACCAGTCGCACGCGCGCAGTTGCTGAAAATGGGCATAGTCGTCCATGAACAGACCGTAGTGCAACGCCCGTCCATGCAACGCCCCGATCACCACCCCCAGCGCGAGCACCCCCCACAACACCCACCAGCGGGTAACGGGATTCTGCGGCGGATTCTGACGTGCCCGGCGTGGCATGGTTCGGATCACAACCTCCCGCCGCCGGCTCCCCCATGCTCGCATCTCGTGCGATCCTGGCGGCGTATGCGGCGCAGACCTCGGCTCGCGGGGGTCAAGTCGGCGGGGTGTTCCCCGGGGCGCCGACCTCCGCGGCGAAGGGTCCGGGTTCCTCCGGCGTTCGCTCGAACGCTTCGAGCTCCTCCTTGCTCGGCACGTGCGCGCCCAGCAGCGGCACCAACACGCCGGGTAACGCCCACACGAGTTGCGTGAGTCGGTTCGCCAGCGCGAACGCCACCGCGGCCGAAGCGTGGTTGAGCCCCCCGAGCGTGAAGAACTTGATGTATGCCGCTTCCATCACACCCACGGCTTGTGGCGGGGAGATCGGGATCGCGCCGATGAGGAATCCGAGCGGAACGAAGATGAAATAGAGCGTGAAGTCGCCTCGCATGCCCAAGGCGCGCGACATGACATACGCGGCAATCACGACGATCAGTTGCAATACGAGTGTGTTGAGCAGTGAGAGCGCCACGAGCGCCTTGTGGTGGCGAATGGCAACCGTGGCGCGGCCGATACGCAGGATTTGATCGGAAGCCGGTAGTTTTTCGGCCAGCTCGGGAAGCCGAATGAGATGGCGCAGGCGTTTGCTGAACACGAACAGCGCCCCGACCGCCAGGCCGCACCAGATCAGCGCAAGCCCGCCGGCCAGCGAGCTGCGGTATGCCGGCTCCCACTCGATCCGGTTCCACGCGAACAGGAACGTCACGCTCGCCAGGATCATCAGACCGCTGAGGCCCACGGCCCGGTCGAGAAACACCGTCGTAACCGCTTCCGTCTTGCGATGCGTGAACCGGGTGATGTAGTACGCCTTGATGACGTCGCCGCCGGTCGTGCCCGGCAATGCGAAATTGAAGAAGTTACCCGCGTAGGAGAACTTGATCGCGTTCCAGTACGAAAGCTTCACGTCCTGGATCGCGAGCATCCAAACCAGCCGAATCGACTGGAGCAGCGGCACCGGCAGGAAGATCACGATCGCCAGCCACGCCAGCCCCAGGTCCATCCGCCTCACCACCCCGCGGATGCCGTAGCGAATGTCCGGCAGGTTCGTGTCCTTGATGAGGGCCACGCGCGCAGCAGGCACCGTCTCGCGCTGTCCATCGCGCAAGATGACGATCTCGCGGATGTTGCCGTCGGCGCCGGCG
>JALSRY010000412.1 GCA_026984555.1 Phycisphaerae bacterium | reverse complement strand
TCCGCGGGCGCTACTACAAGCCCCGCTCGCCGACGGTGGACGGGTAAGGCGCTTGGCAAGGCTCGTATCGCGTTTCAAGAAAGCCGGTTTGGCCAACCGATACGGTCGAAGGTATTCGAACCGTACAAAAGGATGGCCGGATGAGCCGGAAACATCTGAACCGCTGGCGGCGTGTCGCGTTGCTGCTGGGTGGCGTGGCGCTGGTCATGGTGATGGTCGTAGCGGGTTGCCCGCAGGGGAATGGTCCGGCGGCGGGCAACAACTCGCCGGCAGCGGGTTCCGATAATTCGACGCCGACGGATGGTAGCGCGGCAGACGATGCGGGCGGGCAGGGTGACGGCGCCAGCACCGCCGGCGACAACGCGAACGACAACACCGGCGACAGTGGTGGCGACTCGTCCGCCGACGACAATACCCCGGACGGTGGCAACGATGACAACAACCCGCCCGGCGACGATCAGCCCTCCATCGCGTTTACGTTCGACCCCGCCACGCTCACGGGCAAGTACCTGATGGCGTTCCTCGGCTGCGAGGGGGGAGGCGATGTGTGCGGGGATCCCACGGCGCATCGCGTGTACATCGCATCGAGCGACGACGGCGTGCACTGGACCGTGCCAGACGGTTGGACGCCTTACGTGGGCTCCGTGCCCGACGTCGTCGAGCGTGACGACAAGCTGTACATCTATACGCCCAACCAGGTCGTGTTCGCCGACCTGACGACGGGCGAGGTCACCGAGCCGGTCGATGTGGAAGTCGAGGGCGACGGGTTGCCGGCGGGTTTTGTGGATCCCAGCCCGACCCTCGACGATCAGGGCCGGATCGTGTTGTTTTTCATCGCCGGCTCGTTCGACGGTGCGATCGGCACGTGCGCCGGCGAGGAAACGACCTGTACCGTCAACGTGTACTCGGCGACGGAAACCGACGACCGCGACGGGATCCACTTCACGCTCGACGCGGGGGCCCGGGCCGAGGTGGATGTAGATATCGCAAGCGACATCAAGACCGCGACCGATCCCGACATTTTCTACGACGGCACGCAATACGTGCTGTACGTCTCGCACGGGCAGGCCATGAGCGTCTGGACCAGCGCGACGTTGACCGGTGCGTACACGCGCGTCACGACGCTGCCCGATGGCATGATCACTCCGGCGAGCGGCGGCGTGGGGTCGGGGTTGTTCGACGCGGAAACGGGGATGTACTGGACATACGCCCACAAGAGCAGCGGCGACACGACCGTGATTCGCCGAGCGGTCCACGCCGACTTCTCTGCCCAACTGACCGCCGACGACTTCACGACGGTGATCGAGGGCGCGGACCTGGGGTTCGACGCGGATAGCACCGTCGGCAGCCCGGGCATCTGGTTGCGGCAATAGGGCCCCGCGCGGCGGGCCCGCGGCTGACCGCGGAGCGGGGGCCTCGAAGCGTTCTTTCCCGGGACCGCGACCGTGGTGTATCAGGGGCGGTGCGGCTTGGGGCCGGGCTTGGGGGGCGCCTCGCCGGTCGGGTCGGGAACGGCGTAATAGTCGAGCCCGCGCATGAGTTTCTGGGCCGCCCCGGGTGTCAGCAGGAACACGCGGCGTTGCTCGACCCAGGCGGCTTTGCGCGGCAGCTCGCCACGGCGAACCTGGGCGACTTTCAGCGTGATCGTCCGGCCGTCCTTCAGCCCGATCGTAACCGTGACCGGCGCATCGGCGAGCCCCTGCTGTTCGAGGTCGCCGGCACGGTAGGCGAGGTACGCCGTCGCGCGGAGCGTCGCCAGTTGCTTGACGAAATCGCCCACCTTCTTCTGTGAGAGCTTGACGGTCGGGTCGGGGGGATAGACCCACTTGCCATCCTGTCGGCGGAACTCGACCGTCCCGCCGGGGGCCTGAATCTCGAGTTGCGTGACGTCGGCGGCGGTGATGTCGAACAAGCCGCGGCGGATCAACTCCTGCGTGAAGACGTCGTAGACGGTCTTGTCCAGCTCGAAGACATAGGGCAGGTCATCGTAGCGGGCGAAGCTCCGCGAACCGCGCTGGGCGACGAGCAGCGTATGCTCGACAGGCGTGGCCTGCGTGGCGGGTGCGCTGGCGGAGGGGGCGGATGCGGATGCGGGCGCGGACGCGGGGGCGGGTGGCCCTTCGAGTTTCGGCGCGACGGCGAAGCGGATCGTGACTGCGGGCTGGTCGAGCCCGTATTGTTCGAAAGCATCCCGCGCGACGACCTGCCGGGCGCGCAGCCGGGCCAGGTCGTTGGCCAGTTCGCGGGTACTGGCGGGATCGGGCGGAGCGTCGGGGGGTTCGAGCAGCCGCCAGGGACCGCCGGCGTCGCGGGCGAGCCGGTAGTGTTTTTCGCCCCGAACGAGCTCGATTCCGCGGATGCGGCCGGGTTCGAAATCGGTGATGGTGCGGGAGCGCAGGGCCAGGGGCCGGGGGGCGATGTCGCGTGCGCGAGCGGCGCTGATGACCATCACCGACTGCTGGCCGGAGACCTGGACGTAGGTGTTGCGGCCGCTGGGCGTGTTCTTGCCGACGCGGAGCGTGATCGGCTCGACGTTGCCGGCGACCGAGAGCTTGAGCACGGCGTGGGGAGCGTCGAGGCCGTAGGCGGCGGGCTCCTCGGGATTGTCCAC
>JALSRY010000411.1 GCA_026984555.1 Phycisphaerae bacterium | reverse complement strand
GTCGGGGTCCGGAGCCTGCGTGGCCGGGTCGATCCGGCGGCGCACGTCGATGTGCGAGGGCAGAATCTCGAAGATGCCGCCGGTGGTCACGACCCGGTAGCCGTCTTCACCCCCGCTGCTGATCGGGTCCACCGCCTCGATCGTGAGCCCGAACTCCACGCACTCGTCCGGCACGCCGTTGCCGTCGCAATCCGTGCTCGTGCCGTCGGCGATGTCGCAATCGTCGGGGATGCCGTTGCCGTTGCAATCCGCGCTGTAGTGCATCGCGAGTTCCAACCCGTCGGGCACACCGTCACCGTTGCAATCCGTCGGGTTGCCCCCATCGAAGAACACGGCCATCCGGGCGAAATCAGCCATGTCGATGTCGCTGTCCGCGTCCCAATCGAAGACCGCGCGACACGGCCCCGCGGTGTGCGCCTGGCGCGAGCGCAACTGCGCACCGAAGTCCTGCGGCAGACTCGCCCACGCCCCGTTGGCATGCCAGCCGGCGGCGCCATCGCGCCCGCCCGGATCGAACACGGCCGCTGGTGGAGTCTCGCACGCCGCGAAACGGGCAAAATCGGCAACGTCGATATCTCCATCGCCGTCGTAATCGAAAAATGGTGTCGCCCCCCTCGCCGCCACCACGGTAAACAGGACAAGCCACGGGCCAACCACGAAACGCCATTTCGCATTCATTTCCATGCCTCCCTCGGCCCGGGCGGTTCTACTGAGCGGATGTGTTTCCCCCCCCTGCGTCTCTTGGCATCCTACCCGTGCATGCGCATGACTTGCAAGCAAAAACTCGCAACGAGTTACGGGCGAGCCCCGTCGGCTCAAACAACCACCGCGTCACGCTCGCGCTCCTCGGCGACCGGGCTGACTGCCCATGTGCGTTTGCATCAATTGCGAGCAGGCGGCTATACTACCGCATTCTTGGCGCCGACCGTGCGCGTCGGCATTCGTTCAGGGGCGGCGGTGGGCCGGATGTTCATTTCCGCCAGTATGTAACAGAAGCGAGGTAATCATGGGACTCATCAAGGAATTCAAGGAATTCGCCATGCGCGGCAACGTCGTCGACATGGCCGTTGGCATCATCATTGGCGGCGCGTTCGGGAAGATCGTCAGCTCGCTGGTCAACGACATCATCATGCCGCCGATCGGCAAACTGATGGGTGGCGTGGACTTCTCGTCGCTCAAGTACGTCATCCAGCAGGGAAGTGAGGCGGTCAAGGGGCCCGACGGATCGGTTACCCAGCCAGCCGTGCAGGAAGTTGCGATCCGCTACGGCAGCTTCATCAACGTGACGATCGACTTCCTCATCGTCGCCTTTGCCATCTTCATGATGATCAAGGTGATGAACAAAGCAACGGAGGTGATGATGAAGAAGGAAGAAGAGGCCCCCGAAGCGCCACCCGAGCCCCCCAAACAGGAAGTGCTGTTGGCTGAGATCCGCGACCTGCTCAAAGCCAAGTCCTGACAGGCGGCTCCCAATATCGTACATGCGCATACGCCCGGCGCAGGCCCCCCGCCGCGCCGGGCGTATTCTTACCCGCTCCCCGCGTGAGCCGCGTATCGCGACGTAGCGTTCGGGCAGATCGCGAGCAGTGACGCCGGCGGCTGTCTCAGGTGCGTGCGGCCAGCGTGAGTTCCGTGCGAACCCGGTGCAGGCCCTCTTCAAGGCCCACAGGGTACTGGTGCGGATGCACGAGTCGGCGGATACCCTCGTGAAAATGCTCCAGTTGCTCGCGGCAACGCCGGCGTACCGCTTCCAGCCCGGGCAGCTCCGCCACGCACTCGCCCCTGCGGAAAACCGGCACCAGCAGGTCGGTTCCCCGGCTGCCTGCCGGAATGTCTTTGTGCCGGGTGGGATCGAGCGGATCGACGATTCTCGGCTCGCCGGCCGGGGGGCGCGACTCGTCGTAGATCATGTCGCCGATGAACTCGCTGCCGGACTCGAAACGCCGCACCTGGAGAACGCCGGGTGTCGTGATCTTGACGGCCTGCTCGGAGACCTTGAGCCGGTGTTGCCACGGCTGGCCGGGATCGCGGATCGCGGTGAGCTTGTAGACCCCGCCCAGGGCCGGCTGGTCGCAGGCAGTGGCGAGGCGCGTGCCGACACCCCACACATCGACCCGGGCACCCTGCGCGCAAAGGCTGTCGATGATCGTCTCGTCGAGGTCGTTGCTGGCAACAATGACAGCATCGCCGAACCCGGCCTCATCGAGCATCTGGCGAGCGGCGATGCTCAGGTACGCCAGATCGCCCGAGTCGAGCCGGATGCCGATCAGGTCGTGGCCGCGAGCGCGTAGTCGGCGACCGACCTCGATGGCGTGCCGCACACCTTCGAGCGTATCGTAGGTATCGACCAGAAAGACGCAGTTGTTCGGCATTGCGCGGGCGTACGCCTCGAACGCTTCCTGTTCGTCGCCGAACGCCATCACCCAACTATGGGCGTGCGTACCGCGCACGGGAATGCCGAAGTGCTTGCCGGCCAAGACGTTGGACGTCGCCGCGCATCCGCCGACATAAGCGGCCCGGCTGACCGCGAGTCCCCCGTCGATCCCTTGCGCCCGGCGCAGGCCGAACTCGAGCACCGGCCGTCCGCGAGCGGCACCACACACCCGAGCGGCTTTGGTCGCA
>JALSRY010000410.1 GCA_026984555.1 Phycisphaerae bacterium | reverse complement strand
GGCCGTGCTTTCCGACGGGGTTTTTCTGCGAGTGATTTCCGAAGGCGGCCTGGACGCCTGGACCCGCCTGCTGACGCCCGGGGGCACGTGGGACATGATGGACTTCGCCGACAACGGGGCGCTGGTGGCCCTGGGTGCACGCGATGGACGGGTCGCCGTGTACCGCGGCGACCACCTGGTTCGCGCGTTGCGCGTGGGGAGCGCGGGGTTGGCGGGCCTGCGACTCACCGACGGAGGCGCGACGCTCGTGACGCGTGACAACCGCGGCTCGCTCACGCGCTGGGCCCTGCACGACCAGACGCCCCAGGTCCGCCCGCTGACACGCATGAACGTGGTCGCATGGACGGCCGCCCGCGACGGTGGTGCCGTGCTGCTGGCGGACGGTTCGGGGAAACTGCTGCACTACCGCCATAGGGCTCACGGCAAGGACAGTCTCGAACGTTTCGAGATTCCCAGTCTTTATCGCGTGCTCACGGGGTTCGATCCGGACGCACTGTTTCTCGCGCTCGATGCTTCCGGCCGCTCGGCGCTCATCGCCTACGACAATCGTCTCTGGATCCGACACGCGGGCCGGCGCGCTCCGGTCACCGTCCGTTGGCGCAACCCGGACGACCTCAAGATCACCGGCGTGGCGCTGGCCGACGATGGTCGCCTGATCGCCGTGGCGGGGCTCGATACGAGCCGCGACGAGCACAGCGTGGTACTCATGTCGCCGGCGGTAGGTCGGCGGCGTTCGCGGTCCGGTCGCCGCACCGTCATGACCGTACCGTTTCCCGGTAGCGCCGTGACCGCGATCGCGTTCGTCCCCGGCACGCACAACGTGATGATCGCCCGTTCCAACGGGGAGCTGTTGTTGCTGCGTGAGCGTGACGCTCGCCGCCCCCGGCCCGACCAGGCCGGACGCAAGGCCGTGCGCAAGCCGTGGACACTACTCGAGGCTCCCGCCGTCCGCATCGCGTTTTCGGGGGATGGTTCGCTGCTCGCGGTGGCGTGCGAAGACGGCCTGATACGGGTCTGGTCGATGCGCGACCGCCGGGAGCTGGTGCGCTTTCATGTTGCCGGGCCGGTCGCAGCGCTCGCGTTCAATCACGCGGGGAGCCTGCTGATGACCCGGGGTCGAGACGGGACGATCGGCCTGTGGGAACCGCGAACCGGCCGGCGTATCGGGCAGTGGCCCGTCGAGGGCGGCGGGAGCGAGCCGGTGGCGGCGTGGGCGTCGGATCACGACGCGCTGGTGCTGGCCGCGCGCGGGGGCATCGTCCTCGTCGATACACCCGCGGTGGACCGCCTCATCGACCAGAACCGCACCTATGCGGCCCAACGCCGCATCATTCGACGTCTGACGACATACGACGCCCGGGGCGCCTGGAACGAGGCCGTTCGTCTCCGCGCGATGGACCCACAGCAAGGCAAGGCGGCCCAGGAGTGTGTGCTGGATCGGTTGTTGCGGCGGGAGCGTGGTCTCGTGCCGCGCCGCTGGATCGACACCGTGCTGGCCGACGCGCTGCCGTCCGAATGGTTGCGCTTGGGCTGGGCGGCGTATGCGGGGGGGCGGTTCGAACTTGCCGCCGACCTGCTGCGCACGGGCGCCGGGCTGGCGGGGTTCGATCAGATCGACGCTTATACGGCGTGGCGTCTTGCCGAATGCACGTACCTGATCGACGGGCCGGAGCGAGCAGCGGAGGCGCTCGCGAAGCTGCTCGACCGGGTTGACTTCGACGCGCACGACGCCCCCCGGCTGTGCCTGGAGCAACTCGCGGCGTTGACCCTCGCCGACCGCCGGAGCGAGGCCGCCGCCCTGATCCGTTCGATGCCGCGCCATCCGCGTCTGCGCCGGTTGCGTCTCTCGACGGCGTTGGCGGCAACGCACGTCATCGGCCTGACGCTCGTGGACAGCGCGGCGGGGCCGATGCAGCTTTCGGACGTGTTCGGCCGGTTCGAGGGGCTGGCATCGTCGTTCCGCAACGACATCGAGTTCCTGGCGGGCGAGTTGGCCCGCAAACAGGGGCGGTTCCGCGTGGCCCGCCTGCGTTATCAGAACTGTATCGACCTGGCGCGCGACGAATGGCCCGCGGCGTGGGCGCGCTACCGCCTGGCCACCCTGCACCCACCCGCGGCGTCGAGCGCCCCCAGCAAACGGAAAAACCCATGAACGTACTCGTCATCGGATCGGGCGGCCGCGAACATGCCATCGGCCGCAGCTTGACGCGCTCGCGGCGGCTCGGGCGTCTGTACACACTGCCCGGAAACGCCGGCACCGAGCTGCTCGGCACCAACATCGCCGGCGACCCGACCGACACGGCGCACGTGCTGTCGGTGGTGCGTCAGGAAGGCATCGATCTCGTGGTGATCGGACCGGAAGACCCGCTGGCCGGCGGTCTGGCCGACGCATTGACCGACGCGGGAGTGCGGGTTTTCGGACCGTCCGCAGCCGCCGCCCGACTCGAAGCCGACAAGGCCTGGGCGAAACAGATCATGCGCCAACGGATCATTCCGACGGCCGAAGCGCGCGTGTTCGAAGACTACCGGCTGGCCCAGCAGTTCATTTCCACCCGCGACGCGCCGCTCGTCGTCAAGGCGGCGGGGCTGGCCAAGGGCAAGGGGGCGATCGTCTGCGACGACCCC
>JALSRY010000409.1 GCA_026984555.1 Phycisphaerae bacterium | reverse complement strand
CATCTGGAAACACGCCGTCCCGGGTGTGCTGGTGGCGTGCGTGATGGGGAACCACGACTGGCTGCGAACCGAAGCGGCGGTCCGGGGGATCGAGGACACGGGGCGGCTGCGATTACTGGATCCGCGGCGGCCGTGGAGCTGCGGGGGACTCGATTTTCTCGGGTTTTACCTTACGCCGCCGACGCCACACTGGCTCAAGGATTACGAGCGGCTCGACGGCGTCGATGATCCGGTCCCGGAGTTTGGGGGAGATCTTCGGGCGACGCAGGACGGGGAAGCGTCGCCGGTGGACGCGGAGAGCTGGTTTCGCGGTCGGCCGGCGCTGGAAGAGGTGCTGGCCGAGTTGGCTCCGCCGCCGGCGCCGTGGGTATTCGTCTGTCACGCTCCACCGTTCGACACGAAGCTCGACCGTTTGCCGGGGGTGGGGCCGATCGGGTCGCGGGCGGTCCGGCGCTACATCGAACGACACCGGCCGCTGTGTGCGTTGCACGGTCACGTGCACGAGTCGCCGGAGGTGACGGGGGCGTTCGCGGACGAGGTGGGCGGCGTGGTGTGCATCAATCCCGGCCAATCGCACGAGGCGCTTCACGCGGTCCTGTTCGACAGCGACCGCGTGCGGGAAACACTCCGCCATACGGTGCTCTCATGAACGAATCCGAGCAGGCTCAGAACGTCGTTCGTGATGATCTGATCATTCTCATCGGCTACCGCGGGTGCGGAAAGACGTCGGTGGGCCGCCGGCTGGCCGAGCGTCTCGGCTGGACCTTCGTGGACACGGACGAGGAAATCCGGCGGGAACAGGGTCGCACGATCGCGGACATCTTCGCGCAGGACGGCGAGGGTGCGTTTCGGCGGATCGAAGCCCAGACGCTCCAGCGCGTCGTATGCGGGCGGCGCAAGGTCATCAGCGTCGGCGGGGGGGCGGTGCTGTCGCGGCGTAACCGCAAGCTGCTGCGCACGACGGGCGTTTGCGTGTGGCTGACCGCGCCCCCGGAGGAGCTCTATCGCCGCATCGTCGCGGATATCGGCTCGGAGGAAGGTCGTCCGAACCTGACGCCGGCGGGTGGTCTGACGGAAATCGAGGCGGTGCTGCAAAGCCGGCTGCCGATTTACGAAGCGACGGCGGAAATCGTGGTGAGCACGTCGGGGCTCGATGTGGCCCAGGTTGCGGATGCGGTGCTCGACCGGCTGCGTGTACCGGTGCCCCCCGGGGGGACGACGTGATGACCACCGGACTGGTCGGCTCGTTCGTCTACCTGGTGGGATTGTGCGTCGGCAGCTTTCTGAACGTGGTGATCTACCGCTTGCCACGGGGGCTCTCGGTCGCCGAGCCGCGCTGGTCGTTTTGTCCCTGCTGCCGCGCGACGCTGCGCTGGTACGACAACATCCCGGTGGTGAGCTGGGTGCTGCTGCGCGGGCGCTGCCGCTATTGTGGCTGCGCGGTGTCGCCACAATATCCGCTCGTCGAGGCGCTGACCGGTCTGGGGTTCGTGCTGGTCTATCACCTGCTCTTCGTCGCCCAGACGCGGGTGCTGGCGGTTTCGGGCACGGGGGCGGTTCGGCTGGCGCCGGTGCTGCCGACCGACGCGCCGCTGTTGCTCGCCTGGCTGATCCTGGTGGCGGTGCTGGTGGCGTGCAGCGCGATGGATCTCGTGCTCTACCTGGTGGACACGCGCGTAACCGATTTCGCCATGGTCGCCGGGATCGTGTTGTGCGCGGCGTGGCCGCGGCCCGCGTTTTTCCGCGCGGCGGCGGGTTCGCCGTTGGCGGCCGGCGCCGCGGTCGCGTTTGTCCTGAGCGCCTGGATGCTCTACCGGGCGTGGCGACGAGAACAACGAACGCCGACAGATCCCGCTGACGACGACGCGGGCGCGGTCCCTTCGGCGTCGAGTTCCGGTGCCGGCGCGGGTTTTGCGCCGGTGGCGGTGGTGGTGGGGGGACTCGTGGCCTTGGCGGTCTGGCTGTTGCTCGCGAACGCGCGGCCGGCGGGGACGGCGAGCGCCGGCGTGGGGACGACCTTCCTGGTGTTCTTCGTCGCGATGGTCCTCACGGGCGGGCAAACACGCGCCGTGGATGACGACCTCCACGCCACCATCGAAGCCGAGGCGCCCGAGTCCCGGCGAGAGGCTCTGCGCGAGCTCGCGTGGTTGCTACCGGCGCTGCTGGGTGGCGGCGTCGCGTATGCGCTGGTGGCGACGGTACCCGCGGTCGAATCGGGCTGGCGCACGGTCGTCGCCTGGTCGCCCACCGGGTCGTTCGAGCCCATCGGTGGAGCGGTCTACGCCATCTACGGCGCCATCCTGGCGGCGGCGGCGGGCTGGGCCATCCGCATCCTCTTTACCCTCGCATTCGGACGCGAGGCCTTCGGCGTCGGGGATATCTACATCCTGGCGGCGGCGGGCGCCGCGGCCGGTCCCGACATCGCCCTGATAGGTTTCCTGTTTTCGATCCCGGTCGCGCTGGCTGGTTGGGGCCTGAGCCTGCTGCTCAAGCGGAGCGCGATGATCCCCTTCGGCCCGCCCCTGGCGCTGGGTTTCCTGTTGACGCTCTGGCTCAACACGGCCGCCGCCGAAACGTTGCACGCCTACGCGACGGACGTGGCGAGCGCGTGGGAGCGTCAGCCGCAGATCGTGCTGATGGGTGTCGGGTTGTTGATCGTCGCGCTGCCGATCGCGGTGCTGATGGCCAACCTGGTGCGCCGGCTGGTCGAGCCACGGGAGTGAAAGGGTCGGCGGGTCAAGCCCGCGGGGCGGGGCGGCCGATAGAACATAGCGCAATGCGTGCGCTGGGTGTCATCCTGTCTCGCGCGGGCAGCAAGGGGCTGCGCGAAAAGTGTGTGCGTCCGTTGCTTGGGCGCGCGCTGATCGAATACACGTTCGACCACGCGCTTCAGGCTCGCCGACTCGACGCGGTCGTGCTCAGCACGGATTCGCAGCCGGCCGCCACGCTCGCGACCCAACGGGGAATCGAAACGATCGACCGCCCGGCCGAGTTGGCCACCGACACGGCGACGGTCGATGCCGCCGCCCGGCACGCGGTCCAGACCTGGGAGGATCGTCACGACACGGCCGCCGACGTGGTGGTCCTGCTCTACGGCAACATTCCGGTCCGGCCGGCGGGGCTGATCGACCGGGCAATCGACCATCTACTCGCGAGCGGGGCGAGCTCGGTGCGTTCGGTGGCTCCGGTCGGGCGGCACCATCCGGACTGGCTGCACCGGCTCGAAGGCGACCGCATGATCCAGTTTCGCCCGAACAGCATCTACCGCCGACAGGATCTCGAACCCCTGTACTATCACGACGGGGCGGTTGTCGCGCTGACACGCCGGTCGCTGTTCGACGCCCTGCGAACCCCGGAAGACAAGCAGGCGTTTCTGGGGCCGGATCGGCGAGCGGTGGTGCTCGACCCGCAGGACGCTATCGACGTGGATGACGGGTTCGATCTGCTGGTAGCCGAGGCGGTGTTACGCGCGCGGGACGCGGGGATTCCGGCATGACGTTCGAACACGATGGTCAATCCGTCGCCCCGGGCGTGACGATCGGACAGACGCCGGTGGGCCCGGGTTGTCCCGCCTATGTGGTTGCGGAAGCGGGCGTGAACCACAACGGTCGTCTCGATGATGCCTTGCGGCTGGTGGATGTTGCCGCGGAGGCGGGGGCCCAGGCGGTCAAGTTCCAGATGTTCCGGGCCGACGAGCTGACGACCGCCGGCGCGGGGGTGGCGCCGTATCAGGCCGCCTGCGGGGAGGCGCGTCAGCGTGATCTGCTGGCGCGGCTGGAGCTGGGGGACGAGGACTTCGCGCAGATCGCGGCGCACTGTCGCGCGGCGGGGATCGAGTTCCTGGCGACGCCGTTCAGCCCCGCCGATGTGGATCGACTCGTGCGGCTGGGTGTGCGCGCGATCAAGATCGCTTCCAGCGACCTCAACAACCCGCTGCTGATGGAACGCGCCGCGGATACGACCCTGCCGCTGATCGTCTCGACCGGTGCGGCGACGGAATCGGAGATCCGAGCGAGCGTGTATCGGCTGCGGTGTTGGGACTTGGACCAGCGCGTGATCCTGCTGCACTGCGTGAGCAGCTACCCGACGCCGCTGGAGGCGGCCAATCTCGGGGCGATTCGCACGCTCGAGCGGGTGTTCGGTTTTCCCTCGGGCTACAGCGACCACACGACATCCACGGAGACCGGGGGCTGGGCCGTCGCCGCCGGGGCGCGGCTGTTGGAGAAACACATGACGTTGGACCGCGCGGCGGTGGGGCCGGATCACGCCATGTCGCTGGACCCGCCGGCGTTGGGCGAGTACATCGCGGCGGTTCGCCGGGCGGAGGCGGCGTTGGGCAGCGGCCGGCTGGGGATGAGCGCGCTCGAAGCCGACGTGCGAGCCGTGGCACGCCGCAGCGTCGTCGTGACGCGCGATCTGCCCGCGGGCACGACCCTCCGCGCCGACATGCTGACGCTCAAGAGACCCGCGGGCGGCATCGAGCCCGACCAGCTCGATGACCTGCTCGGGCGCGAGCTCGCCACCGATGTCACGCGCGACACCATGCTCACCTGGGACATGATTCGATGAGCCCCAGCCGACGGCGCAGACGCATCCGCGTCGCCGTCGTCACCGGCACGCGGGCCGAGTACGGCGTGTTGCAATCGCCCATGCGCGCGATCCGCGCGCACCCGCGGCTGAGGCTGCAACTCGCGGTCACCGGCATGCACCTGTTGCGGCGGTTCGGGCACACGGTGGATGAGATCAGCGCCGACGGCTGGCGCATCGACGCGCGCGTTCCGATGCAGTCCGGACGCGACGATCCGCTCGACCAGTCGGCGGGCCTGGGCCGGGGCGTGGCCGGGCTGGCGCGGTTCTTCGAGCAGGCCGAGACCGATATCGTGCTGGTGCTCGGCGACCGGATCGAGGCGATGGCCGGCGCGCTCGCCGCCGTCACCACCGGGCGCGTACTGGCACATGTACACGGCGGCGACGTGGCGCTCGGGGATTTCGACGAGTCGCTGCGCCACGCAATCACCAAGCTGGCGCATCTGCATTTCGCGGCGACGCGGCGCTCGGCCCGGAGGATCATCCGCATGGGCGAACCGCCCGAGCGCGTGCATGTCGTCGGCGCGCCGGGGTTCGACCGCGCGCGGGACATCCTCGCGCAGGCCCCGCCGCGGACGGCGGCGAGCGATTACGCGCTCGTGCTTCAACACGCCCACGGCCGCTGCGCCGCGACCGAAGAGCGGGTGATGAGCATGATCCTGCGCGCCGTCGCCGAGACGGGCCTGCGGCGCGTCATCATCTATCCCAATACGGACCGCGGCTGCGCGGGCGTGATCCGGGCGATCGAGCGGCACGCCAAGCGCTCGGCCGGAGAGGTCCGCACGTTCCGTTCGCTGCCCCGCGACGAATACCTCCACGCACTGTGTGGTGCCGCCGTGCTCGTGGGCAACTCCTCCAGCGGCGTGATCGAGGCGTCGTTTCTGGGCACGCCGGCGGTCGATGTCGGCCAGCGCCAGGCGGGGCGCGAGCCGGGGGGCCCAGCCCTGGTTCACGCGGACGAAACGCTCGCGTCGATCCGCGCCGCCCTGCGCCGCGCCCTCGGGCTGCGTCCGAGGCGTGGCGGTCGATGTGTCTACGGCGATGGTCGCGCGGGCCCGCGCATCGCAGAAATCCTCGCTCGGACGCGCCCGGGCCCCGAGCTGTTGCGCAAACGCATCACCTACTGATCGGTTTCCGCATCGCCGGGACGGAAGCTGCCGACCCGGGCCACGATGGTCGCCGCCGCCAACGCCAGCAACGGCATCAGGGGGACACGGTAGCGCACGGAGCCGACGAACAGGCTGTGCACCAGCGTGAAGTAAACGACGGGCAGCCAGAGCAGCGCGTGAAGCCGCAGCGTGACCGTTCTGCGAGCGGTCGCGGCGTGTCGGCGGGAGAGGGTTCGCACCAGCCCCGCAACGGCCGCGAGCAACAGCACCAGCGTATACGCCGCTCCCGCCCAGGCGGCGATCCCCGAGCGGTAGCCCGCGACGTGCGGGGTAAGGCTCCACGTTCGGCGGAACTTGACCCACGCCAATCGCACGATTCGCCGCGGGTCTTGGCGCACTTCGTCGAGGGCGAGTCGGCGCAGCACGCGATCGGTCTGGACCTCATCGAGCCGGCCGAGATGGGGCATGTAGCGCAGGAAGTCCTGGTTGCTGCTGCCGTCGGCCTGGGGACCGACCGCGTCGAACAGGCTCACCCCCCCGTTGGTCGAGAGCCACGCGGGTGCGCCGATCATTGCGCGGTTGCGCAGCCCCCACGGGAGCAAAGCGGCGCCCATGACGGTGGCATAGAGCACGCATCGGCGTGTTCCCCGCCGGCGGTCACGGTCGAAAAGCCAAAGCACGAGCCACAGGGCAACGACCCATCCGGCCGAGGAAGGGCGTGTCAGCACGGCCGCAGCCCCGAGCAGTGCGACGCCGACCGCCGAAAACTGCTCGTCTGCGCCCGGTTCCGCCAGAACCAGCCAGGCGCAGGCGACCAGTCCGACCGCGATGGCCGAAAACAACACCTCGGTCAGCAACAGATTGCAAAAGAAGATCCCGAACGGGTCGATCGCCACCAGCACGCCGGCAACGATCGCCGCCTTTCGACCGAGCGCCCGGCGGGCCAGTCGGCAGGCCATCCACGCCGTCGCGGCCCCGAGCAACGCCTGCGCCAATCGGGCCGCCAGCACCCCCGTTTCGCGCCACGCCGCAAAAAGCGCCAGAAAAAGCGGATACAGTGGCATCCGGGCGGCATAGCGGCCGTCGTCGCTGACGAGCGAGCCATCGACAACCAGGTGACGGGCGAGTTGCCAGTGCAGATTCTCGTCGTCGAACTCGGTTGCGGCGCCGGCGTGGTGCCAGCGCCACAGAACCCACCCGGCGCGCAGCAGCAGCGCGCCGATGAAGATCAGTGCAGGCAGCCGGGGTTGCGCGCGCCTCACGGTTCGACGCCCGTTCCCGCCAGTGTCGACTTGAGTACCAGCCGCAGCGCCCGCCGACTCCCGGGGCGGAGCTTGACGCGTTCGTCGATGCGCAGCGGCATGACCCACACGACGCCGGCCTGGTCGCACAGCACGCCCGTGCGGGCGCGCAAAGGCGGGTCGATCTTCTCGTCGATGAAAAAGTCGCTCAGGCTCTTGGTGCCGGACACGCCCAGCGGCTGGAAACGGTCTCCCTCGCGCCGCCCGCGAACCAGCAGCGGCAGGCGGAGCCGCTCGTAATCGATCCATTGCTCGAACGGGTGCGGGGCCGCGCGCAATTCGGCGATCTTGTCGGCGTCGATGTCGCGGATCTCGGCGACCAGCTCCGCATCGAGCAGCGGAAGCCTGGTCACACCGGGACAGTGCACGAACGTCGGAGGAATCTCGCCGGGGGGCTGTTCACCCGCGTCGCGCCGGCGGAATTCGAGCCGGTCGTAGAGTTTCTGGACCAGCACACCGCCGGGCAGGTGCAGCTCTTTCCCGCTGGTTTCGCTCGCGGCCAGCCGCAGCACGGCATCGACGTGGGTGAAGCTCAAATCCTGTTCGCCGCCGGGCAACAGCGAGACGGCCCGGCGTACGACCTCCGCCTGGATGATGCGTTGTTTGCTCAACAGTGCCGGCGCGTTGAGCACGATCCGGTTGGGCTGGTCGCTGACCACGAGCGACTCGAACGTGCGGGCCGCCGCGTCACGCAGGTAGGTCTCCAGCCAACGGGCCTGCTCGCCCAAGCGCAGCAATGCCTCGGTCACGTTCGGGTTGAGATGCTCGCGGATCATCGGCAGAATCACGTTGCGGATGCGCCCGCGTGTGAACTGCGTGCCGTCGTTGCTGCTGTCGGCGCGGGTCTGGAAATCGCGCTCGCGGCAAATCTCATAAATCGTGGCGCGGCGTTCGTTCAACAGGGGCCGCACGAGCGTCACCCGACTGCCGGCCTGGAGCGGTCGCAACGGTCGCATTCCCGCCAGGCCACGTATCCCCGTGCCCCGGCAAATGCGATGCAGGATCGTCTCGGCGTCATCGTCGGCGTGGTGAGCGACCGCGACGAAATCGCTCCCGGTCTTGAGGGCGACGCGTTCGAGAAAAGCGTAGCGGTGGCGCCGGGCGACTTCTTCGGTCGAGCCGCCGCGGGTCGCGACGATCTGACGCACGTCGATGTGTTCGCCGAAAAAAGGCAGGGCCAAACAGCGGGCGGTTTCTTCGACGAAACGGGCGTCCTCGTCGGCCTCGGCGCCGCGCAAGCCGTGGTGCAGGTGGGCGACATGCAGCCGCCAGCCCAGCTCGTGTTGTTCGGAAAAGGCTCGCAAGGCGTGCAACAGGACGATCGAATCCGGCCCCCCGCTGACCCCGACCACCCAGCGCATCTGCGGCCCACCGAGTTCGTGATCGCGCAGCCAGCGGCCCAGTCGTTGCAGAAACGAATCCCACTCCACGCCTGGTTCCTCGTTGCGCCGCCAACGATCTCCAGCACGCGGCACACGACGGCACCGGCACCGACCTGCGGGCGGCGAACCGTTGATTATATGGCACACCCGGCCCGTTCGCATCCGTAACGACGCCGCGATTGCGGCCCTGCGGACCGGTATCGAGATCGGCGGTCCCGCGAGATGCGCGGAGCACGAAACAGCGAAGGCCCGCGCTCAGTGGCAGATATCAGCCGGGCGGGCGTCAAGGATGCGCACGAGGTCTTCGGTGTTCATTTCGACCAGCACGCCCCGCCGCCCCCCGTTGACGATGACGCGATCGAGGACGAGCAGCGACTCCTCGATGAGCACGGGCAGCTTGCGGCGCATGGCGAAAGGGCTGATGCCGCCCACCTTGTAGCCGCTGACCTTCTCCGCCTCGGCCTGTTCGGCGAGATCGACGCGGGCGGCACCGATGGCCGCCGCGGTTCGCTTGGGATCGAACCGCTGGTCGCCCGGCACGATCGCGACCCAGAACGCGTTGCCGCTGGCCTTGACGATCAGCGTCTTGCAGACCATTTCGAGCGGCCGGCCGACCGCGGCGGCGGCGGCCTCGGCCCCGATCTTCGTAAACTCGTATGCCAACACGTCGAACGCGACCCCCTGCGTGCGGAGCCATTTGACAGCGTTGGTGTCGGACATGACTGCTCCCCTCGCAGCGTTCAGTGTTCGAGCGGTATCGACCCTCCGCCGCGCAAGGCTGCGACCTCCGCCGCGAAACGCCGGGCGTGCGCGACGTCGTCGTGCAGTTGCGTGACCAGGTCGTCGGCGCTGGCGAAGCGGCGCTGTTCGCGCAGGCACGCCAGCAAGTGCAATCCCACCCGCCGCCCCGAAAGCTCGCCCGACCATCCCAGCAGATGGGCCTCCACCCGGGGCCGGTCCTGCGCGAACGTGGGTTGCGGACCGATGTTCACCGCGCACAGGTGCAGCTCGTCGTCATCGAGCTGGGCGGCGGCGGCGTACACCGCCTCGCGCGGGAGGAGGTGGGGAATGTGATCGAGGTTCGCGGTGGGAAAGCCGATCGTGCGCCCGCGCTGGTCGCCCGGCACAACCGTGCCGCAAATGCGGTAGGGCCGGCCGAGCATCTCGTTGGCCAGCCGCACGTTTCCGGCCCGCAGCGCAGCCCGAATCGCCGAGCTGTTGATCGCCGGCCGGTGGGCCTGGTCGCCGGCGTGAAGCTCCTCGACGATCACGACGTCGTAACCGAGTCGGGCGGCGTAGGCTCGCAGCGTTTCGACCGTCCCCTCGCGGCCACGACCGAACGTGAACGTCGGCCCCTCGACGATCACCCGCGGGCGGCAGGCCCGGGCCAGTTCCACCAGGAATTGTCGAGCCGACTGTTCGAGCAGGGCGGGACAACTGCGCAGCACGACGGCCGCGTCGGCGCCGACCCTTTCGAGCAGCGCGAGCCGCTCGGCGAGCGTGGTCAAGCGCGGCGGGGCGTGTTGCGGCGCGACGATCGCGAGCGGGTGGGGATCGAAGGTGGCCACGACGACGGGCAGATGAGACCCCTCGGCTCGCTGGCGGGCGGTCTCGACCAGGAGCCGGTGGCCCAGGTGTACACCGTCGAAATTGCCGATCGTAATCACACAGCCCCGGGCGGGCGGGTCGAAGCTGGCCAGGCCTTCACACACCTGCATCGCGTGGTGACTCTCTCGGGAACCCATCGGACCGCGCGGGGCTCAGGTGCCCGGGCTGGGGGAAAAGCCGAGTTTTTCGGCGGTCTGCTGAAACTCGCGTTCGTTCATCAGCTTGGACGAAAAGTGCTTGCCGTCATAGAGGATCACGGAGCGTCCGTCGGACCGGAGGAAAAAATGCCACGGGTAGCGCGAGCAGCACACGCCAACGGGCTGGGTCCAGTGGATCTGCGTGGCGTAATACAGGTTGAATACGTAGCGTTCGTGTATGTTGTCGTGGGGCGGCGGCAAAGTGGGCAGCAGCAGCGGCAGCGTCCCGCGCGTATCCGCCTCGCGCTGGAGCGCTTCGGCTACGACTTGCCCCTCGCGGGTGAGCTCGCGAAACTGCTGGGCATCGCGGTTGGCCAGCACAAGCACGACCATCAACGCGGTGCCGATCGAGAAATAGAGCACACTCCGCCAGAATCGCCGCCGGCGCAACAGCATGACGCGCAGCCGCGCCCGGCGGTTGAGGTCGTGTTGCATCGTGACGGGCGTCTCCATCGCGTTCCCAGTGTGCGCGGGGTGGTTTTCGGGTGCTGACCAATTCTATCGGCGGGGGGACCGCGGTAAAGTGGGCGTAGTTGCGACGCGAGGCCAGAGCATGAACACCACGACGGTCGTGGACATCCTGATTGTCGTCATCGGCGGGGCGGGAACGCTGTTGATCTGGGGCGCGGTGGGTTGGTGGCTGCTGCACGAAAAGCCGGCACCGCCGCCCGCGTCGCCCACGGATGGGATCGCGGCGCCGCCGGTCGTGGAGGCGCGGCCGGCCCGGACTCCGCCGCGCGCGTGAACAGGTTGAGCGACCGGGGCAGCGATGGGCGCAAATCGGGCAGGCAGCGTTTCCGCGGTACGTCGCCGCACGCCGCGGAGGCGTGTGGTCGTGCTGTCGATCATGCTCTTTTTCGAGCATGCGATCCGTGGGGCGTGGGTGCCGATCCTGCCGTTGCACCTCCAGGACCTGCATTTCAGCGGATGGCAGATCGGCATGATCTACGCGACGCTCGCGCTGGCGGCGATCCTGGCGCCGTGGCTGGGTGGGCAGCTCGCGGACCGCATCATGCCCGCGCAGCTCGTACTCCTGCTGGCCCACCTCGTGGGCGCGGTCACGCTCTGGCTGGCGGCGTCGGCGAAGGATTTCGGTCCAATCCTGGGGCTGTTGCTGCTCAACTCGCTGGTCTACATGCCGACGCTTTCGCTGAGCACGCTGATTGTTTTCCGGCACCTGGCGGACCGCGAGCGCGAGTTCGGTCCGGTGCGCATGTGGGGCACGGCGAGCTGGATCGTCGTCGCCGGTGCGTTGTGGCTGTGGCTCTCGCGTCCGGCCTGGCTGCCGGGAGCGGCGGCGGCATGCACCGCCGACGCCTTGCGGCTCGGGGCGATGCTTTCGATGCTGCTGGCCGCATACAGCCTCGTGCTGCCCGCGACGCCGCCCGATATCCGGCCCGACAGCCCCCGGCTGGCGGCCGCCGGCGCCTTGCGCATCCTCGCCGGACGCTCGAACGCGATCTTCATGCTCGTGAGCTTCCTGTTGGCGATGGGGCTCCCGTTCGCGTACCCCTTCGGCGGACTATTCCTGCGGTCGCTGGGGGCGTCCGATGCGGCGGTCGCTCCGCTGATGTCGCTCGGCCAGGTGGGGGAGGTGGTCGCGTTCCTGTTGCTGGCGGCCGTCGTAGTGCGCATCGGCATGAAGGCGACGTTCCTGATCGGGGTGGCGGCGTGGGCGGTACGGTTCGGAATCTGGTCGGCCGGGGGACCGTGGCCGCTGGTCGTCGCGTCCCTGAGCCTGCACGGGCTATGCTTCGCGTTCGTCATGGGACTGGGGCAGATGTACGTGGACCAGGTTTCCCCGCCGGATGTACGCGCCAGCTCGCAGGCGCTGCACCAGGTGCTCACGTTCGGGCTCGGCGGCTGGGTGGGAAACCTGCTGGCGGGCGCGGCGGTGG